>NZ_QTLP01000011.1:0-182500 GCF_003635405.1 Parabacteroides sp. AF39-10AC
GCAAATTTTCTATAGAATTAAAGAATTTTCCCCCTGATTTATCGGGTGAGCCAGTGTTAGCACCTTGTGTTAACTCATCCGATTTTACATCTTGCACGGCATAACCTAAAGCTTTCTTTTCCTTTGAGATACCCATAGCCGTAACCACGACCTCATCCAAGTTTTGGGTATCAGACATCAATGTTACATTTACATTGGGAGACACAACTACCTCCTTGGATTTCATACCGATGTATGAAATAACTAATTGCTTACCATCACTAGGAACATCCAAAGTAAAATTACCGTCAAAATCCGTAACTGTTCCCACAGTCGTTCCTTTTACGATAATGGACGCACCGATCACCGGCTCACCATCTTCTCCGACTACCTTACCGGTAACCTTCGAGGTCTGTGCCGAAACTACTCCTACGCTCATCGCAAGAAATAGTAGCACAGAAGTCAACTTTTTCTTCATAGACACATTCTTTTTATTTAAACTAAACTAGAAATTCAATTAAGCTTTCGTGGACTATAGTTCATACAGAACTACCAATTTTCAATTTTTTATTTAGTGTAGTCATATGAAAAAAAAATTATCATATAAGTTTAGATTTGTTAAAATTCTGTAATAAATATATTGGATTTGAGAGATATTGTTTATCAGCCATATTGGGAGGATAAGAAAAGCCAGCCGTTTTTCACAAATATCTACATAAAATAAAGTTGTAAATATTTTTAGTGATAAGCTATATGCTATAAAATATCCAGAATAAGTTGATATCAAGTCCAATATCATGCCTATAAAGAGTAAGCTCACTATTTGTTACGATAAAATTAAGATAAAAATAATTTTTTTATTTGTCAAAAAGAAACTATCGGCAGCGATAACTCATTGATTTGTGATACGATCATGTCACCTGAGTCGATTTAGACAGTGGTTATATTGCAAATTGACAGATTTAACAATTAAGAAAACAAAGGAAATATATCACAATAATAATAATTTGTTGTTTTTTTCAGGTATAATTTATAGTTTTGCAACCGTTTTTCATTTAATAGGTATGTCGTAAAACATAAAATGGAGTAGTTCTGTATGAACTTAGTTAATCAACCATTAAAATGCAGAGAAAACATTTTTAAGTATATAGTTAATAAATAAGTGTGTTTATGAAGAAAAAGTTGACTTCTGTGATACTATTTCTTGCATTGAGTGCAGGTGTGGTTTCAGCACAGACCTCGAAGGTTACCGGTAAGGTAATTGGGGAAGATGGAGAGCCGGTGATCGGTGCCTCTATTATCGTAAAAGGGACAACCGTGGGAACAGTCACGGATTTTGATGGAAACTTTGAACTAGAAGTACCTGCGAATGGTAAACAATTGGTTATTTCATACATCGGTATGAAATCTCAAGAAGTTGCGGCCACTTCTAATGTAAATGTAAAACTATTAGCCGATACCCAGAACTTGGATGAGGTCGTGGTTACGGCTATGGGTATCTCAAAGGAAAAGAAAGCTTTAGGTTATGCGGTTCAAGATGTGAAAGCGGATGAGCTGACGAAAGGAGCTAATACTAGTTTGTCTGGCGCATTACAAGGTAAGGTTTCTGGAGTGGAGATCTCTCCTTCTTCCGGTATGCCGGGTGCCTCTTCTAAGATCACAATTCGTGGTTCCAGATCTTTTACAGGGGATAATACTCCTTTGTATGTGATTGACGGTATGCCTGTCGCTTCAACGGCTGATGTGGACACCGGTAGTTCTGTTTCCGGTACGGACTTTGCATCTCGTGCGGTGGATATCGACCCAAACGATATTGAAAGCATTAATATATTAAAGGGACAGGCCGCATCTGCCTTGTATGGTATGCGTGCAACAAATGGAGTAATTGTCATTACGACCAAAAGTGGAAAGGGAGCCCGTAAAGGAAAACCTCAGGTCGCTTTTAATACCAGCTTATCTTTTGATAAGGTTTCAACGATGCCTGAATACCAAAAAGTGTATGCGCAGGGTACAAATGGCAAGTATAGCCCGTATGCTTCAACTTCTTGGGGACCACTAATCAGCGAATTGCCTAACGATCCGACTTATGGAGGAAATACGGATAATGAGTTTACCAAGCAATATGGTAAGCATGAAGGTATGTATTATGTACCTCAGCGGGCCGCTGCGGGATTAGACCCTTGGGCTCAACCACAAGCTTACGACAATATCAAGGATTTCTTCAACGTGGGTACGACATGGAGTAACTCCGTGAATGTAGCTCAAGCTTTTGATAAAGGTAACTATTCCTTCTCGATCGGTAATACTACGCAAGATGGTATTATTCCAAATACAGGCATGGACCGATACAACGCAAAAATGAGTGCCGAAGCTCAATTACACAAGAACTGGTCTACTGGATTTACCGGTACCTATGTAAATTCGAAGATCAGCAAGCAGTCTAGTGCCAATAATGGAATCTTAGCTACTGTTTACGGAGCTCCTTCTAGCTACGATTTAGCCGGTATCCCAAGTCATGTTGAGGGTGACCCGTATACACAAAATACATTCCGTAGCACATCAGGTTTTGACGGAGCTTATTGGGCGGTAGATAACAACGAGTTCTTGGAACGTTCACAACGTTTCTTTGGAAATACTTATTTGAAATATTCTACGAAGTTCAATACCGATAATCACAAATTGGATGTCAAGTATCAATTGGGTGTGGACTCTTATACGACTAATTATACGGATTCTTGGGGTTATGGACATGCAAATGGTTATGGAGAGATTGATCACTATGGATATTCAATCACGGAGTTGAACTCTTTGTTGACCGCTGCATATACTTGGAATATCAATGAAGATTGGTTGTTCGATGCCCTTGTTGGTAATGAATTGGTAGAGAATCAGCGGAAATTTTACGAGTCTTATGGAGCGAACTATAACTTCCCGGGTTGGAATCATATAGATAATGCTACAACTATGGTAGCATCCGAGTCATTACGCAGGAAACGCACAGTTGGTAACTTTGCTAGCATTTCATTGTCTTACGCTAACATGGTTTACTTCAACGCAACTGTTCGTAACGATATCGTATCTAATATGCCTCGTAACAACCGCTCATTCACTTATCCATCTGTTTCCTTGGGCTGGATTTTCACAGAATTAGAACCATTGAAGAATAATGTCTTGACTTATGGTAAATTACGTGCTTCTTACGCCGAAGTAGGACAGGCTGGAGATTATTATGATTCTTATTATACTACACCTGTTTACGGTGGTGGTTTTTATGGTTCTACGCCTATACAATATCCTATGAGTGGAATTACGGCGTTCACTCCATATGCTCGTGTGTATGATCCGAATTTGAAACCTCAGAACACGAAGTCTTATGAGTTAGGTGTGGATTTGACCTTCTTGAATGGTCTTTTCTCATTGAACTATACCTTCTCTCGGCAGAATGTGAAGGATCAGATATTTGAGGTTCCTTTGGCTGGTTCTACAGGCTCTGCAGAATTAGTAACCAATGGTGGCGCTATCCATACGAACGCTCATGAGATTACTTTGGGAATCAATCCGATCAATACGAAGAATTTTAAATGGGATATGGCATTTAACTTCTCTAAGATCGATAACTACGTAGATGAGCTGGCTCCGGGTGTAGAGAGTATTTTCTTGGGAGGTTTCGTTGATCCGCAGGTACGTGCGAATATTGGCGATAAATTCCCTGTAATCTATGGTACGACTTTCTTGCGTAATGACAACGGTGATATTGTCGTAGACGAAGATGGCTTGCCTCAGATCGGTAGTGAGGGTGTGATCGGTAAGGTTTCCCCGGATTTCCTCTTGGGTTTTAATACTAATTTTGAGATTTACAAATTCCGTATCGGCGCTACGTTCGATTGGAAATGTGGTGGACAGATGTATAGCGGTACATTGAACACGTTGAACTATTATGGTACAAGTATGGAGTCTGTTGAAAGTCGTACGGCCGAGACTTTCCGTTTTAGTCATCCGGCTGTAAAGCAGTTGGAAGATGGTTCCTATGTAGCTAATGACATAGATATCAAAGGCGAAGACGCTTTATCATATTATGACCGCATGACGCTTATTTCCGAAGCTGGTATCTATGACAGTGGTTTCTTGAAACTACGTGAGTTGTCCGTTAGTTATCCGGTATGGGATAAGAATGGAATCAACGTGAACTTAAATGTTTTTGCCAGAAATATCATTCTTTGGTCTGAGTTGAAAGGTTTGGATCCTGAGGCTTCTCAAGGTAATAATAATATGGGCGGTGGCTTCGAGCGCTTTTCTATGCCGGGTGCTTCGAGCTATGGCTTCGGTTTAAATGTGAAATTCTAATAAAGGAAACAAAAGATGAAACTTCAAAATATCTCAAAAAAATTATTGACGGGAGTTGTTTTCACCGCAGCCTTGGTCTCTTGCTCTGAGGATAAGATGGATGAGATCAACAAAGATCATAATCATACCACAGCAGTTCCCGCAAAGATGATCCTTACGGATGTCATGACTTCGACTGCGTTTAGCGTGGTTAGCGGCGATTTCAATTTATATGGTGGTATGTATGTGGAACATGAGACAGGTTCGCATAATCAATTCTACTATGCGGAAACCCGTTCTTCTTGTACATCGGCTTCTACCTTTAATAACTCATGGGGGGGAACCTATTCGACACTGAAAGATGCTTTGATCTCTGTCAAAGTCGCAGAAGAAGAGCAGAACTTCATAACAAAAGGCATTGCGGAACTTTTCGTGGCTTACAATTTGGCGATCTTGACAGATATGTATGGTGATACACCTTGGAAAGAGGCTTGTGACTATACAGTATCTATGACTCCCGCTATCGATAAACAAGAGGAGATTTATAAGGATATCATGGCCTATGTGGATGCCGCAATTGAAGATCTTCAGAAATCAGATCTGACGAGCCTGTCTAATCAAGATTTGATTTATAAAGGTGACGCTTCGGCTTGGCTAAAGACAGCTTATGGCTTGAAGGCTCGTTATACGATGCGCTTGATGGGACGTAGCGCTGATGTTAAGGGCGATATGGAAAAGGTGTTGGATTATATTTCCAAGTCGTACACCTCGGCAGCCGAGCAATGTAGCTATGCTATGTATGGTGTGGGTGTTAATATCAACCCATTTTTCGGAGTATTCTATTCTCGTTTAGGTGAAGTAGCCAGCCGAAGTATGTTTGATAAATTGAATGAGCGTAATGATCCGCGTATCAGACGTTGCTATGTGGAGGCTAACAGCCAAACGATGATTGCTTCTAAGGATGATCCATTATTGAATCTTGCTCATAATGGTGATTTAGTGCAAAGTCAGTTAGAATATACTGTTTCCATGTTCTGTGCAGCTCAAACCGCTCCGACTCACATCTTAAGTTATCATGAGGTATTGTTCTTAAAGGCAGAGGCTTTGTGTCGTTTAAATCGTAAGGATGAGGCAAAAGCAGTGTTGAAAGAGGCTGTTGTCGCAGGTATGGCTAATATGGAGGTTAATATCAAGTCTGCCCTCGCTTCTGATTATTGGGGAGGTTTCTTGAATGTAACAAACGAGGTGACACCGGAGGAGGCCGCTTCTTACTTTGATGAGAATGTCGCTCCCTTATTCGATGCTAATCCTTTGAAAGAGACGATGATTCAGAAATATATTTCTTTCTGGAACGCGGATGGAGAGTCTACCGAGTGCTATAATGACGTACGTCGTTTGAAGAGCTTGGGTGAGGATATTTATGGCTTGCAAAATCCGGGTAAGTTCCCGTTAAGATGTCCGTATGGTAATGATGATACTACGACTAATCCTAATATACAAGCTGCTTATGGCGATGGTCAGTATGTGTTTACCGAAAACGTATGGTGGGCTGGCGGAACTCGCTAATCAATATATAAAAGCATAACGAGTGACAACATTCAAAAAAGGGGAAGAATATCTTAATGATATTTTTCTCCTTTCTTATAAATCCACACTCTAGCCGAACTTCAATCGTGTCTCAATCTTCTCAAGATCGCGGACAATCGTCATATCCATGATATTGCTATAGATCTCAGTAGTACGAACGCTTTTATGCCCTAACAACTTTTGTACCGTAGTTATATTTGCTCCATTATATAATAATAAGGTAGCATTCGTATGCCGAGCCGTATGAAAAGAGACCTTCTTATCAATACTTGCCAATTGGCTGATTCGGCGTAATTGCTTATTCACGTTTGAATTAGAGGATAAGGGAACACCAAACAGGGTTCTCGGCGCATTCTTATATCGCTCATAGATAGGTAAAGATTTACCCTCGAACAAGAGGAATAGCGGCAAACGGACACTCACGTCTGTCTTCACCGATGAATAAACCAGCCAAACCTTATCATCAATAATCAAAAAGTTCTCTTTCGTTATACTTACTATGTCTGAGAAACGTAATCCCGTGTAGCAACTAAATAAAAACATATCCAGACACCGGCGCAATGTACGCTGCCCGTCCAGCTTTAAGTTTTCCAAACGGCCTAACTCCTCAGGCGTTAAATGAGTACGCTTACTCTCTTGATATTTAATCTTATATTTTCGAAATGGATATTTGTGCAACTCGAACAACTCCTTATTAATCGCCAAGTTGATATATCGTTTCAAATGCTTCATATGTTTAGCGATCGTATTTCGATGATACTCCTGCTTCAATAAGAAATATTCAAAATCGCATAAGAAATTGAAATTAATATCCTTAAACAGAACGTCCTTTTTATATAAGGATAGAACATGCAAAGTGGACAAATGGTTTTTTAATGTCGATTCTTTCAAATTACTATGTAAAATCTCCTCACGCATGAAAACAAGAAAAGAGGAAGACGTAGATGTCGAAGAAGCCTCCTCACGCAGATCCTTCAACGAAAAACCGTTATTCGCTTGTCTCTTCTCCAGCTCATCTCTCTCCAACTCCATAACATAGTTCTGAAGATACAGGTTTAACGCATCCATATTCGGATGATTCTTTATGGAACGTCTCTTGTTGTCCCATTGACAAGGTTTCACATAAACCTTCGTTGAAAAATACCTCTTTTGCCTATTCAAATAGGCCTCTACTTGAATCAAAGCTTTTCCTTCCGCATTCAATTGCTTTTTTCGATTAAACACTAAGTTGTAAATTACTTTTTCCATGATACATTTATATATTATCTGATTGTAAACACGAAGGAACAATAATAAGTTCTTTGTAGCACAATCTACAAACTAAAAGTTTGTTATCACGGATTACCAACTAATAAAAAACCATATATCAAAGTAAATAAAAAAGGCCTGCCAAATACATGGCAGGCCTCTCCTACTTTTCAAGATATTAAATCATATCAATAATCCTCACCTTCCCAACCTGTTTTACGGAATCCTTTAACCGTCATCGACTTTCCATTTTGAGTCAAGGTAAATTCAATGGCATCCACTTTTGTATTGGCTTGAGTAGTATAACCATCCACAATTACTTTACCAGAGATATTGAAGGTTACAGTAGAATTTATACCATCATCCGCATGGAGCAGATTAGCGATACCATCCCCATCAAAAGATTTAGAAGCTACATCGCAATGAATCTTGCCACGTACTCCCCAGTCGTTTGTGGCAACACTCATTTTTATCCACATCTTATCCGTGGCATCATCAGTCGTATTGTAAGTATTGCAGGTCACACCTTCCGCCAAGACACCACCATCCTCACCTGTAACATTAACTACCCATTCGCCACATAAAGGGTAAATAGCCGTGTATTCTATCTCGTAATCACCATAAGTCTCACAAGAAGAAAAGGTGACCAACGCTAATAAGATAACCAGTAATTTATTTATCTGTTTCATATTCAAAAAGCTTTTCTGATTAATATACATTTATAACTCCCGTTTATTTATGCCACCATTGTTTTTCCGCTAACGGAACTACCGCCGGAGTATTAGGGTTATAGTCTGAAGATGACTTCGGATACAATAAACGACGAGGATATTCACCCGGAGCCAACGCAGAACCAATGCAAGGAGTCAACTGCCCCCAAATATATCCTTCCTCATCCACATGCTTTGTCCCTAAAACAGGAATACCGGTACGATTGATATCAAACCATGCGTCCCATGCTTGACAGCGAGTGGAAGCGATCCACTTCTGGGTCAAAATAGAGGTAAGCATTGAATTTTGGTCTGCACTATTGAAAGCATAAGGTGCACCTTCCGAAATAAACTCGGCAGCAGAATACCCCCAACGTTCAAACGCATAATTCACACCTTGCTCATAAGCCACTTTCGCTTTAGCCACATCATTCAAACGAGCGTAAGCTTCCGCTTGCAGGAACGCTACCTCAGCAGCAGACATAAAATAAACAGGATCCGTAGGACCTAGCTTAGCCACAGAGATCATACGAGTTGTTACCGCTACCGAGTTTGGGCGGTCACCATACTTCAAAGCTGTTGTCTCGCCGGAGCCATCCGTATTAGGTGAATAAAAATCATTTAAACGAGGATCCTCATATTTTTTCAAATAATCGCAAACCGTAGCGCACGCACGAATATTTACAGTTGAATTCAATTTACGACGGTCATTCTCATACAATGGATTTGATTTATTTTCCAAATCTTGAAAACAGTCCATCTTAGCGTCTACACTCAGCAAATCTCCTTCGTCAAGCAATGCCTTGATAGCAGCTTTATTCGTATCGAAATCACGCATCAACAATTTTAGCTTTAAACTCTTCGCAAATTGAATCCACTTATTCACGTCACCAGCGAACACCAAGTCTTGTTTTGTAACCGAAGGCAAACCACCTGCGGTAGCTTCCGCTTTTTTAGCGATAATCTCGTCCAACATCGCTAATAATCCCGGATAAACCACAGTCTTACTGTCATCATATTTCGGTGTAGTATTCTCATTCCCAAGAATAGCTTCTGTAAAAGGAATAGAGCCATAAGAGTCCACTAGGATATGATACATAAAGGCAGTCATAGTCTTACCCATTACCCAATAATTCCATTCTTGAGCCGATTCAGAGCTTTTGATAACCAAATCCAAGTCTGGCAGTGCTATTGAATAAGGTATAGACCACAAACGAGAATCGGATGCGTTAGTTATCGTATAGTTAACCAATGTATTATACTGGTTGGATGTATGTCCCTGCGTACATTGCTGAGACCACATGCTACCATATAATTCGTAAGTACCACCTACAATACTTGCTACTCCTGCGATACCAGAAGGAAGCAAAGTAGAAGAAGAGGCTTCCGTTGGATATTCCGGATTCTGGTTAATATCCAAATAATCGGAACAAGCTGTAGTCGCCATCAACAAGCAGCTAACCAGTCCTGTATATATTAAATTGTTTCTTTTCATACTATCTTTACTTTTTAAAGTTACTTATTATAATACGACTTTAATACCACCACCAAACGTACGGTTTGTCGGAGCCGCACCAAATTCACCAATTTCAGACAAGATGTCATTACCATAATTCGTACCTTCCGGATCTACGTAGTTGTTCTTTTTCGGGGTCCACATAAATAAATTACGTCCGATCAAACTAACTTGAACCATAGAGAATGGGGTTTGTTTCAACCATGCTTTCGGCAAAGAGTAAGAAAGTGTAATCTCTCTTAATTTCAAGTAATCTTTAGGTAAAATCCAATTTCTATACTGAGCGTAGTTGGAGGCGTTATTATAGTAGGTATTAACAGCGCTAGAAGCACCTCCCCAATGTACGATAGGTATATCATTCTCTACGTATTGACCATTTACGACTTTCACGGAATTAGGAACCACAAATGGTTCACGATTATTAAACACCGTATAAGTAGAGTTTCCGGCAAATGTAAGCAATTGAGAGGTATATGAATAGAACTCACCGCCATTACGCCAATCTAATACCGCTGATAAAGTAATCCCTTTCCATGTGAAATGCGTATTAAAGCCCATCAAGAAATTAGGAGTAGACGTTCCTACGATCTCTTTCTTGCTAGCATCAATTGTCGGCATACCGTTATTATCAACGATCACCTTACCATCATCGGTCGTGGCCAAAGCCGGAACCTTGAAAACGCCCAAAGGCTGACCTACTTCCGCAACGAAATCCACTTGATAGGAACTTGTCAATTTATACTCAGTTACATCATCCCATAACTCTTTCACCTCACTCCAGTTCTTACTGAAAGTAAAACCTAATCCCCACTCGAAATCTTTCGTACGAACAGGAATGCCATTCACTGCCAACTCGACACCTTGATTCGCAATCTTACCTACGTTGCGGGTCATAGACGTATAGCGAGACTCCGGAGCCAGACTAGCAGATATTATCTGATCTTTCGTACTCTTATTATAATAAGCAGCATCAATATCCAAGCGATTGTTAAACAGATGCGTTGTTAAACCGAACTCCCATTCTGTCGTGATCTCCGGACGAAGATCCATACTCGGCAAACGATTATACTCTGTCAAGCCTAATGTATTATTAATAGGTAAATATAAATCTCCAAAACCTAAACTGATTTGAGTCGGTGTAAAATAACTGCTAGTACGGTAAATCGGGGCATCGTTACCAGTCTGTCCCCAAGCTGCACGAACCTTCAAGAAATTCAGATAATCAGATTTCAAATCCTCAAACATATCCGTGATGATCAATGAAGTATTCACGCCACCATAGAAAAAGCTATTATTTCCTTGAGGTAAAGTAGATGACCAGTCGTTACGAATAGAAGCATTCACAAACCAGAAATTCTTGTAACCAAACTCACCTTGAGCGAACAAACCAACCAAACGGCGTCTATCAGAGTAAGTCGTAGTCATGGGCTTATCAACACCATTCGCTAGGTTAAACCATCCCGGTTGCTCCAAACCATACAGATAAGATTTCAAATAAGAACTCGTTTGTTGATTCAAGTTCCATCCAATCATACCATTCAAAGCGATATCCTCACCGATTTTATAATCCGCGTTTAAGAAAGCGGTCGCATCAATTTGCTCCACCTTGTCACGACGTTCCGTATAAGTACCGGGCTGCTGCTTCTTACCACCTAATTCACTCCAAGACCCTGAAGCGAAAGTCACTTTTTCATTCCATCTCTTTTGAGTAGCGTTCGTAAAGTCACCACCTAAACGTCCAACCGCCTTCAAACCTTTCATAATCTCAAAAGCAAGCTCGATCTTACCATAGACACGGTCGTCTTGATATTTATTACGATTATGATCTAACACCCAATATGGATTCTCCGCATAAGCTGTATAGAAGTTATCCGTATTAAAATAAGGATTCGTATAATCTTTCATTGAGCTAATATCTACATCCACGGCATGTTGCAAAATTTCAGAAAACATCGTTGCACCATCATCTCCTTGGCCAGCAGCAGCTTGTGTGATATCTTTACGGACATAGTTCAAGTTTAATTCCGCAGAAAAACGTTTATATTTCATATTACCTCTTAACGAGATTGTATTACGAGCATATGAATCAGCGTCACCCGGTAATACACCGTCAGACTTCACATTACCATAGGAGGCAACAAAACCAAGTTTATCATTACCCATACGAATCGAGACGTTATTATTCGTCTCAAAACCAGTTTCATAAAAATCACGAAGATTGTTCTTTACATACGAGAAAGGCTTAGAAAGCGGAGTTAATAAACCTTCTGAGCCGTCTGAGTAAGGTCCCCAGATATGATCACGACCATCCAAAACCGGTCCCCAAGAACCATTCTCCATAGGTCCGAAAGATCCCCATCCTTGTCCGAAACGATCTTGTGTTTGAGGAACACGCAATACGCTAGATCCCATAAATGAACCATCGTACGTAACAGAAAGCTTCTCAGCCCCAGCCCGTTTTGTTGTCACCATGATAACACCATTAGCAGCCCGGCTACCATAAAGGGCAGTAGCGGAAGCACCCTTCAAGACTGTTACAGACTCAACATCCTCTGGGTTAATGTCATTAGCTTGGTTACCAAAATCCACGGAGTTAGAGAAAGAATCCTCACCTTGGAAATCATTCATAATAGGCACACCATCCACCACATACAAAGGTTGATTAGCACTGAAAGAACTGATACCACGCACGATTACTTTCTGAGAAGAGCCTGTAGCACCACCGCTAGTAATATTCAAACCCGCAACCTTACCAGTCAAGCCTGACATCACTGATCCAGACTTAGCGGCATTCAAATCTTCACTCTTCACAGTAGAGGCTGCATAGCCCAACGCCTTTTCCTGCTTTTTCATACCAATCGCAGTTACGACAACCTCCTCAAGATTCTGGGTACCAGACTGAAGGACTACCCTCAACACATCTTGTACCGGAACCTCACGAGCAATCATACCCACATAAGAAATTACCAGAGTCTTCGCGGAACTTGGTACATCCAAACTGAACGCACCATCAAAATCCGTTACTGTTCCTGTAGTAGTACCCTTGACTATTACAGACGCACCAATAATCGGTTCACTGTCTTCGGCGGAAATAACAGTACCTGTCACTTTCCTCGTCTGAGCTGTGGCCAATCCAATGCCTAAAACTAGGCAAAGTAAAAGATAAGTCAACTTCTTCATAGACACACTCTTTTTTTGTTTAACTTACATATAATTAATTCGCAATAGATTTATAGCAACATGGAAATTAAGGTTCGGACAAATGCAAATGTAACAATAAATTTATTATAACAAATAAATAATTAAAAAATTTCAATAAAATAATAAGAAAAGATAAACGGGGTAGAAAATTTGGAGACTTTTTTAGCCCCTAATTTAAATATTATAATATATACACAAGAGATTACGGCTTACATCAAGTATAAAGAATTACATATTTAACACTTTGAGAGATAAAAATATACATAAAATAACAGCGAACGATTCCTGCGTACATCATGATTTTCAGACTATAACGAGGTTCCGCGAAAACTAAGTAATAATAAAAAATAACCTATTATTCATAGGTTCCGCGAAGACTCTGGTATTCTCTTATGTGGGAATGGTGGCGAAAGAAGTTCCTATCGAGCCTGTAATGAAAGTGGAGCTACAATCAGGGGCACAGAACCTAAGTGAAGTCGTTATTACGGCCATGGGTATCTCCAAAGAGAAAAAAGCTTTAGGTTATGCGGTACAAGATGTAAAATCTGATGAATTAACGCAAGCGGCAAACTCCAGCCTATCGGGAGCCTTACAAGGAAAAGTCTCCGGATTAGAGATTAAGCCATCTAGCGGTATGCCCGGCGCTTCTTCTCAGATAACGATTCGTGGAGCCCGTTCATTTACGGGGGATAACTCTCCTCTATATGTTGTAGATGGCATGCCTATTTCTTCTGCCGCAGACATGAGTACTTACGATAGCGTTAGCGGAGCAGATTATGCGAACCGAGCAGTCGATATCGATCCTAACGATATCGAGAGCATTAACATCCTGAAAGGACAAGCAGCTTCCGCCTTGTATGGTATCCGTGCCTCTAATGGTGTAATCGTTATTACAACAAAAAGTGGTAAAGGGGCAAAAAAAGGGAAACCACAAGTATCGTTTTCTTCTAACTTGAGTTTTGACAAGATTTCCAGAAAACCTCATCTTCAGAACATATACGCTCAAGGTAGTAACGGTAAATTCAATCCTAACGCTTCAACTAGCTGGGGACCTAAAATCTCAGAATTACCCAATGATCCTACCTACGGAGGAAATACAGATAATACATACACCAAGCAATCGGGCAAACATGAAGGTATGTATTACGTTCCTCAACGTGCCAATGCAGGAATGGATCCATGGACTACTCCACAAATTTATGATAATATAGGAGAGTTCTTTGATTTAGGTACGACTTGGAACAATTCATTAAATGTCGCACAAGCATTGGATAGAGGCTCTTATTCCTTTTCTTTGGGTAGTACTACCCAAGATGGTATAGTCCCAACTACAGGTATGGATCGTTACAATGTAAAATTAACAGCGGAATCCCGATTGGAAGAGCATTGGACTACCGGTTTTTCCGGAAACTTCGTGAATTCAAAAATCCAAAAATCGACCGGAGCTAATGACGGTATCGTGGCGACCGTATATCCCGCACCCGCTCATTATGATTTAGCAGGTATACCATCCCATTATGCCAATAATTTATACCAACAAAACACGTATCGTGGTACAGGGGGATTCGACGCTGCTTATTGGTCTGTCAACAACAACGAATTTACAGAAAAGACCAATCGTTTCTTTGGTAACGCATATGTAAACTTCGGTACAAAATTCAATACCGAAAATCATAAGTTAGATGTAAAATATCAAATGGGGGTAGATGCTTATACTACCCATTATCAAGACATTTGGGGATATGGACATGCGAACGGAAAAGGACAGATAGAAAACTCGGGATGGACAACAACAACGTTCAACTCTCTATTAACCGCGACTTACGCATGGAAGATCTCCGAAGCTTGGGACTTTGATGCCTTACTAGGTAATGAGATCGTACAAGACAATAATAAATATTACTGGCAATATGGTGGTACATATAATTTCCCGGGATGGAATCACATCAATAACACCGTAACTAAAGATAATGAAGAAAAACAGAGCAGCCAACGTACAGTAGGTTTCTTTGGCAGTCTTTCTGCTTCGTATAAGAATATGTTATATTTAAATGTTACGGGCCGTAATGACTATGTATCTACAATGCCGGCAGGTAACCGCTCATTTTTCTACCCCTCCGTATCGGTAGGCTGGATATTGACAGAATTAGAACCTTTAAAGAATGAAATCGTAAATTACGCAAAAATACGTGCTTCGTACGCTGAGGTTGGACAAGCCGGGAAATACTATCAGAACTACTATACGACTCCTTCTTTTGGTGGAGGATTTTATAGCGGGACACCTTTGATGTATCCTATCGATAGCCAAAATGCTTTCACGGAATATGGGATCGTGTATGACCCTAATTTGAAACCTCAAAATACTCGTTCTTATGAACTAGGAGCGGATATTAGTTTCTTCAACAATTTGGTATCGATTAATTACACTTACTCTCGCCAAAATGTAAAAGATCAAATTTTCGAAGTACCATTAGCTTCTTCCACGGGATCAAGCAGTTTTATGACAAATGGAGGAAAGATTCACACGAACGCTCATGAGTTAACGGTGAATATCAATCCAATCCGTTTGAAGAATGTAGATTGGAATATCGGGATCAACTGGAGTAAGATCGATAATTATGTAGATGAATTGGCTCCCGGAGTAGAAAGTATCTTCTTAGGCGGATTTACGACTCCTCAAGTACGTGCGGGTATTGGTGATAAATTCCCGGTAATATACGGAGTCTCTTACGCAAGAGACGATAACGGTAACTTGATTGTCGACGAGGATGGAGTTCCCATGGCTGGTAAAGATGATGTAATCGGTAAAGTCTCTCCTGATTTCATCCTTGGTTTCAATACAAATTTACGTTTGTGGAAATTCAACATTAGCGCTGTATTCGACTGGAAGCAAGGAGGACAGATTTATTGTGGTACAAATGGTCTTCTTGACATGTATGGTGTAAGTAAAAACACTGAAAATCGAGAAGGATCATTCCTTGTTGAAGGAGTTAAGGAAGATGGTTCCAAAAACACGACACCTATATCCGGAGCGAACGAGATGCAACATTATTATGAGACTATCAATAATATCAATGAATCTTCCGTATATAATAGCTCGTTTATTAAATTAAGAGAATTAGCTGTTAGTTATCCTGTATTCCAGAAAAAATGGTTAGAAGTCAACTTGAATGTTTTCGCAAGAAATATCTTGGTTTGGTCCGAACTTGCTAACATAGACCCGGAATCCACTCAAGGAAACACGAATATGGCTGGTTCTTTTGAACGTTTCTCATTACCAACAACTTCTAGTTACGGTTTTGGTCTAAATGTTAAATTCTAAAATGATTACTCATATGAATAAATATAAGTTAACGCATGGATTATTGGCTCTGGCATTGCTGGCAGTTCCTATGATTTCTTGTACAGATAGCGTAATGGACGATATTAATGTAGACAAAAATCACGCACAGGATGTACAAGCCAAATTTATTGTAACAGACTTGATCACTTCTACCGCATTCAGCACCGTAGGAGGCGATTTCTCTACTTATGCATCTGTATATATTGAGCAAGAAGCAGGTATTCATAATCAGTTATTCAATGCCGAGACTCGAAATGGAGAACCATCTTCAACAAATACTTATAACAATGTATGGTCTTCTACCTATACCAACCTAAAGAACGCTAAAACAGTAATAGCTAAGTGTTCCGGAGAAGGAGAAGAAGCAGGTAACCAAATCACGCTAGGAATCGGACAGTTTTTCGCCGCCTATAACCTAGCGGTACTTACCGATTTATTTGGAGATGTGCCTTGGACAGAAGCTTGCGATATGAATATTAGCATGCAGCCTAAAATAGACTCTCAAGAATCTATTTACAGTGACATCTTTAAATTAATAGATGACGCTATCAGTAATTTCGATGGTACAGATGCCATGGGAGCGGTAGGAACAAATGATCTGGCTTATGGGGGCAACGGAGGTAAATGGAAAAAAGCGGCTTACGCCTTAAAAGCCCGATTAACAATGCATCTCTTAAATAGAGCATCGGACAAGACCGCTTCATTGAACACTGTCCTAGATTGCATATCTAAATCGTTTGAATCTTCAAGCGAAGAGTTAAAATTTAATTTCTATGATGGTGTCACCAATATCAATCCTCTATTTGGGTTCTGCTTTACTCGTGATGCTCTAGCCGCTAGCCAAAGTATAGTGGAAAAGTTTGTAGAACGTAACGATCCGAGGGGAACACGTGCCTTTATGGACCCGGACTGGGTACAACGTGAAGATCCTTCAGAGGTTAACGCCGCACCAAACGGGAAGCCTGAACAAGTGCAATTCACATACGACACTTCCATATTTTATGGCTCTTCTTTAGCTCCGACAATGATGCTAAGTTATCATGAATTATTATTCCTGAAAGCAGAAGCTCTTTGTCGATTGAATAAAAAAGACGAGGCTGAACCAATACTAAAAGAGGCGATACAAGTAGCATTTAATAACATGAATCGTTCTATCCAAGCAACGATCAATTGCCCGGATTTATTAAATTATGGAGGGGCTACAGCAAAAGCCGATCTAACAGAAGAGGTTGCCGCTGAATATTTTGATAAGAACGTAAAACCGTTATTCGAGGCTAACCCGCTGAAAGAAACCATGATCCAGAAATATCTTGCTTTCTTTGGCGCATCAGGTGAGGCTGTCGAGGCTTATAACGATTATCGTAGATTAAAAGCGGCGGGTGAAGACTTTATCACATTAAAAAATAAAGGTAAATTCCCATTACGCTTCATTTATGGCTCTGGTGACGCAACAGCAAATAACAATATCAAGGAAGCTGTTGGCGATGGCCAATATGTATACAGCGAACCGGTCTGGTGGGCGGGTGGTAGCCGTTAAATGACCTTATAAATTCATAGTTATGATTTTTTCAATTCATACTTATCTTTTGAAAAATCATAACTATGTTTTTTTCAAGTCCTTATAAGGATAATTTACGCATGCTTCACTAGCTCGAACCGCTTGTCTACGCAAGCAGGTAATTCATGCGGGTAATGGGTTACGTAAATCAAGGTTTTTCCCGGGCGATCGCAGAATTGCTCGATAATAGCAGCCGCCTTTTTCTTATTGCTCACATCCAGACCGTGGAGAGGCTCATCTAATATAATTAAATCGGGATCTTTCACGAAAGCTCTCGCTAATAAAGCCAAACGTTGTTCTCCCGATGATAAGGTCAAGAATAAACGGTCTTTCAAATGTTCGATGCCAAAAACTTTCATCCACTCCAAGGCTACCGTTTCTTGCTCCGCATTACACTTACGAAACAAGCCGATCGAATCGAAAAAGCCGGAACCGACAATATTCAAGGTAGGGACATTCTCTTTATAATATAAGTGCATCTCCGGCGATACATATCCGATACGCTTCTTGATATCCCAAATACTTTCCCCGGAACCTCTCTTTCTATCAAACAAATACAACGTATTCGCATACGACTGGGGATTATCCGCGTAAACCAAACTCAGCAAGGTAGATTTACCAGCGCCATTCGGACCGAATAACGCCCACTTCTCCCCATTCTTGATTTCCCAATCCAAATCTTTCAAGATCGTACGGCTACCATAGCGTATTTTCACATGTTCCATGCGTAAAGTCACCTCATGTAAAGAGGCTATCTTGTTCATATCCACAGGCAAACGAACCTTTCCAACTTCCTCGCATGCATGAATGCCTTCCGTTGGAAAAAGACGGGCGATTAATTCCGTATCCGACATAAACTCCTCTCGAGTCAGCGGAGGCAAGCAAGTACAATCATGGATAGGCAATACATGCGTGATCATTGCCGGTATGTCATTGGGGTTAGATAATAACAAGACAACTTGAACACCATTCAATTTTGTCATTTGCCCCAGCATCTCTACCAATAAATCCCGGGAAGGAGCGTCTAAGCCGATAAAAGGATTATCCAAGATCAAGACACGAGGACGGCTAAGCAACGTCCTGACAATCAAGAATTTTCGTAATTCACCACTTGATAAGAAGATCAACCGCTTAGGCAATAAATCCTCTATACCGAAAAGAGTCAATATCTTCGCTAAATTATCAGAGCCCGCATATTCCTTCAACAATTCCTCGACAATAGGCATCTCCTCCGTCTCTGTCGAATGCCAACGCTGTTGGTAATAAGAATTCCGGCAATCCGCCAACGAATAAATATCCTTAAACGCTATGCTCTTGATAAAGTCACTCACCTTACCATCCCCGGAGAACACGACCTCACCTTCCTTAAAAGCGAATTTACGCTGCATAATATCCGCTATCAAGGTTTTACCAGCACCATTCGGACCGATTACAGCCCATTGCTGCCCTTCATCAATTCTCCAATTCACGGGTGTCGTAAACCGCAATTCCGGCAAACGAGTAACGATATTCTTAATATCGACCACCATCATTCCTTCTTTTTCCATCTTTTTTCTAAATAAGCCGGACAAAGGTACATAGTTTATTTAAAAATGACAGCATAATGACAAAAAAAGGGGCCACTCATCACGAGCAGCCCCTCTATAGTATACAGGCACTTGGTATGTCTATGTTAACTAGTAGTTAATGAACGCCTGTACGTGTATCCCACCACATTTGTTTACCCCACAAATTATCCACGACTTCCGCATCAAACGGAGCGCAATTCGCATTGTTCAAATTACGTTCCTTATCAGGATACGGAGAGCGGAACGGGGGTACGTTATGATTAGAATAGTTTGCCGGACGGCCCGGAGCCGGATACAAGTTGTCTGGCACGCCTGTACGGCGATACAATGACCAACCTTCCATTCCTTGCTTGAACATGGCAACCCATTCCTCATAATAAATCTGTTTCTTATCATTCGTGAACTTACCCGCGTTCGCAAGGTAATCCGCTATATCTTCGGCAGATACGCTATTCTCTTCCATGGAATAGGTAACAGCCTTATTGTATGCGTCCTCTGCGGAGATTCCGGTATTCCATCCCAACATAGATGCCTCAGCGACACAGAACCAAGGCTCAGCGACACGCATATAAGGAGAAAAACCAGCCAAGTCCGTGAAGAAACGTGCTCCCCAAATGGAATATTTAGAAGCTACCGCATTCGCTTTCGCCCCGATCGTATAACCTACATACTTAGGCTCACCGGCCTCCACACTTTCTTTTGTGGGTTGGAAATAAGATGAGCAACGAGGGTCCTCACGTGTATTCATATGATCCACGATCACGTCTGCGGCACAATACTCCGTCTTACGTGTACGATAACCGTCTGCCATCGGTTCGTAATAGTTGGGGTCTGTTCCGATCCACCAGAAGAAAGCATTATCATCGTTGCTTTCCATGATCGGATACTTAGTGGGATTACCCATGACTTCCTCTACGGTCTCCTTAGCCAACGCCGGGGAAACCTCTGAGATACGCATCGCTAAACGAAGACGCATAGAATTACAATATCTCTGCCACTTCTCGATATCACCACCGAATAACAAGTCTCCCTCGCCTAAGTCATCACTACCACCATCGGCAAAGCCATCCGCAGCTTCCTTCAACGTAGCCAATAAGCCCGGATAAATATCCTCTTGCTTATCGTATTTCGGCTGCAAGACCCCATCTGTCATCTTAGCGGCATCCGTATAAGGGACATCCCGCCAACGATCCGTGGCTACCTGCATCAAATGAACCTGCATAACCTTCGATACGTTCAGCATATTAGGAGTCTCATTAAACGTGGCACGCTTCTCGATATCTTTTAGGTTATTCAATATACGATACAAATACTCCCAGTTCGTATCCTGTACACCCGTACGGAAATTATAGCGGGACTCGTCGATATAAGTCATCTTCGAAGCATATCCGCAGAAAGTCATCGGCTCATCCATCGCGAACCACCGATCATACAGACGATAGGATGTGTAATATAAAGAATACGCCAGAAGATTCGTCGTAGGCACATCCGTAGGGCTATCCGGGTCTGTATTGACCTCCTCAAACGAATCGGTACACGAGCTACCGAATACAGTAGCACCGACCATCATAGCCATCATGAAATTCTTGATATATCTTTTCATATTAAATTCCTCAGATTAATGTTGATTAAAATGTTACACCTAATTTAAGACCAAAGCTACGAGAAGGAGGATAAGAGTTGGACTCAAAACCTACACCAGAGTTAAATCCTCTGCTTGTAGCCGTAGTCTCGGGGTCATCGCCACCGGTACTTGTAGACTCCGGATCAATATGAGCGATATTTGACTTATGCACCCAAAGCAACGCCAAGTTCGTACCAACCAATGATACATGAGCGGCCTTGATACATTTAGTCTTCTCTAGAATTGATTTCGGGAAATTATACGTCAGGTGAGCCTCACGCAATTTCAAGTAAGAACCATCGAATACCGACATCTCACAAATCGTATAATAATTATAGAAGAAGTCCTCCGCGTTGACAGCGACATCATTAATCTTACCATCAGCGGTCTTGAAGACCTTGTCCGTCATATAATTCTGGCCAAGTACGACGCCATTCTCACGCAAATCGCCTTCTGCTGTGTGTTTCAAGATACCTGTCTGAGAACCGAATGCTTGTGTAACAGAATACACGTCACCGCCCAAACGGAAATCCAATAAGAAACCGAAGCTCCAATCCTTATAAGAGAACTCATTGCTGAAACCAGCCAACCACTTCGGCGTAACATCACCGATCTCTTTTCCAGCCTCGTAGACAGGAATACCATCCTCTACCAAGATCGAGCCATCCTCATTATATACGTAACCTGTACCTACCAAAGTACCCCAGCTCTTACCGACCATAGCATAGTTCTTCACGCTCCAGCTACTACCGATTTGGTAAGCGTCCAAGGACTGTCCGGTAACGGGATCTGTATAAAGCTCATCGATTCGGCTCTTATCCTTCGCCCAGTTCAACGTAGCCGTCCAGTTGAATCCCTTCGGATTCTTGATGATATCACCGGATACCTGCAACTCGACACCCTTGTTGCTGATCTTTCCAGCGTTGATATACATAGAGGTATAACCAGTAGAGGTAGCCACGTTCGCATTCATGATCTGATCGCTCGTCACCTTATTATAATATGCGGCATCAATATGCAAACGATTGTTGAACAAATTAGCCTCAACACCAACTTCCCAAGTCTTTACGCTCTCCGGACGAAGATTTGTAGGAGGAAGGATTGTCGGATTATAGAACAATGTAGTACCATTGAACGAAGAACTGATCAATGAATAATAAGCGTTCGAACGATACGGGTCCGTTGCGGAACCGATCTTTGCCCAACCACCACGTAATTTCAAGAAATTCAAATAATCGCCATTTTGCAATCCGGGGAATGTCTCGGTCAAGATCCAGCTACCACTGAAAGAAGGATAGAAGAAAGCGTCCTTGATCGTAGAGTCCCAGTCATTACGGACACTGACCTCGGCATAAGCCATATTCTTGTAGCCGATAGAGGCATTAGCGTATACAGAGTTTGAACGACGTTTCTCATGGTCGTTCAAGGTGTACGGGGTTCCATGAGCGTTCGCTACGGTAAACAACCCCTCTGCGGTCAATTCGTCCGCACCTGTCCCCATGATAGCTGTTTGATAATCACGATAGTTGGCTCCAGCCAAACCATTCAAGGCCCAATCACCGAAGTTCTTGTTCACGTAGGCGATAAAGTCTGCGTTAAACTCAGTCATCGAACGGTCGAAGCTACGGAAATATCCATTCGGATAGTCGATATTCCATAAAATACGAGAGAACTGATTAGAATCGTAATGATCCAAGCCCATACGACCTTCAAACTTTAACCAATCGGTCGGTTTGATATACAAAGAGGTCTTGCCATAGAAACGATTACGATCATAACTATTGGTATTCTTATTCAATGTCCAATACGGATTCGCATGGAAAGACTGTATCCAGTTATAATGCGTATATTTTCCATACTCATCCACTTGATCCCAATTATTCTTCAAATCCTTCAAATCAACTTGACGACCAAACCACTGCATGATAGACTGCAAAGCATTCGTACTGTTATATCCCGTACCCGGCAAGTTCGCACTTTTCGTGCGAATATAATTCGCGGACAAGTCGAAATCAATATACTTATTAAACGTCATTTTCGTGTTCACCGCCATAGCATAGCGCTTCTGATCAGTGTTCGGGGTCGTACCGCCTTGATCACGGAAAGATAAAGACGCGCGTGTAGACGTTTTATCCGTAGAGGCAGACAAAGCCACCGTATGATTCATAGAATAACCCGTTTGGAAGAAATTCTTGATATTGTCCGGGCAGGAAACCCAAGGAGTAGCCTGACGCACGCCATCGATCACCGGGCTATTGTATTGCGGCAAATTCAATCCGATATCCAAGCGAGGTCCCCAAGACTCATCCGCGTTATCGTTGATACCACTCCCCATACCATCTACATAATTGTAACCATTCTCCAAGGCAAAAGCTTGATAATCGCCAGAATATCCCCCCGCTTGCGCTTCCTTCCAATCATACTCGGAAGCGTAATAGCCTTGTCCGTACTTATTCTGCAATCTAGGCAAATTATAAACCCGGTCAATCGTGATATCACCCTCATAAGAGATAGATACACCCTTGTCTTTCTTACCGGATTTAGTAGTAACCAAGATAACGCCATTACCGGCACGCATACCATACAAAGCGGCAGATCCACCCTTTAACACAGAGATAGACTCTATATCCTCCGGATTAATATCATTCAAGCCGGAACCCAAGTTTACAGTGGCACCTTTCGCATTATCATTAGCGATAGGCACACCGTCCACGACGATCAACGGTTGGTTATTACCAAAAGAGGAATTACCGCGAACCACGATATTCTGCGACGCACCAACCTGTCCACCTTGAGAAGTAATCTGCACACCGGCGATCTTACCGGAAAGTGAGGTCGCCAAGCTCTGTTGGCCAGCTTTTGTCAACTCATCAGATTTCACCTCTTGCAGGGCATAACCCAAGGCTTTCTTCTCACGAGTCAAACCCATAGCGGTTACAACCACCTCATCCAACGCTTTTGAATCCGAGTCCAAAACAACGTTGATCACGGATGCCACAGGGACTTCCTTCGTTTTCAATCCTACATAAGAAATAAAGATCATCTTAGCGTCTCTCGGTACATCTAAACTAAAGTTTCCCTCAAAGTCCGTAACCGTACCAATCGTAGTGCCTTTCACAACGACAGCCGCACCGATCACGGGTTGCTGATCTTCCGATGATATAACATTACCTGTTATCTTCATCGTCTGTGCCGTTGCGACTCCTATGCCTATAAACAAGCATAATAACAAAAAAGTCAACCTTCTCATAAACACACTTTTTATTTAACAATTAATTATTTAAATCAAAATTCACACATAACTTACCATAGTTTACGAAGAACGATTTTATTTACAAGTGAAAGCGAAATAGGTTGAAATGCTATGATTCTTAAGGAAATCTTCTTTTTTTTATCAAAGATCAAATAGTTTGTTAAAATGATATTAAAATCTTGTATAATCTTTATTGTTGTAAAATAGATTAACTGAAAAATACCTATTGCTTGATTGGTTTTGTGTTATTATGATATTGCTTATGTGTCAAAATATGAATTTAATAGGTCTAAAAATGACGTTGTGAAATATATTTGACTGTTTTAATGACACAAAATCATGGTGTTATTTGTTTTTAACAGAAAATATTCTTTATATTTGCAGTGTGAAGATTAGGTGTATGTGTGATTGTATGTAAAAGTAAAGTAAATATTTTAATGTAATTTTATATATATGCATGTATAATCCTGCTGTTATAAACTAAGTTCTTCGTAGACTATGTTTCTTCCAAAATAAATGAATACATTTGCCTCACGTAAATCTTTAAAACTAATAGCATGAAACATTTTCTTTTAGCCATGGCTACTTTATGGTGTGTGGCAGGTACATTCTCCTCATTCGCGGCGGATAACAATAAATGGAAGCCTCTCTTCGGTAAAAATCTGGAAAACGCCAACTACAATCCGGAAGTTTGGAGCGAGACTGATGGCGTGTTAGGTGCCGTGAAGGACGAGTCTATCTGGACAAAGGATGAATATGAGAACTTCGAGCTGGATCTTGATTTTAAGACCGACGTGGGCACGAACAGCGGAGTAGTCGTTTACTGTACGGACACGAAGGATTGGATACCCAACTCGGTAGAAATACAGATAGCGGACGACCATTGTGAAAAATGGGGAAACGGCAAGCCGTATGAGAAATGCGGAGCCATTTACGGACATCTAGGCGCCGTGCAAGACAAGGTAGTCAAAAAACCCGGGGAGTGGAATCATATGCGTATCAAATGCGCCGGACAACATATCATGGTTATCCTCAACGGAAAGAAAGTTACCGAAATGGATATGAGCAAATGGACTTCCGGCACCAAGAACCCGGATGGAAGCGATATCCCAAGCTGGCTGCCCAAACCTTTCGCCGAATTACCGACAAAAGGATTTATCGGATTACAAGGAAAACATGGGGATTCATTAATCTGGTTCCGTAATATCAAGATTCGGAGTCTTTGATAGACCTATTATATAATGTACGTGAGGGGCTATAAACAGCCCCTCATTTATTTAAAAGACTCTCGTCCCTTTTCCTTGGTGAATCTCCGAGGCTTGCGTAATAATCACCTGCTTCACCCCGGCGTCTATCGCTTGGTAAGCGTTTTCTAGCTTTGGGATCATGCCCCCTTGGATAATTCCCTGTTCTACATATCCCTTAAACGCTATACGATCGATTTCCGGTATCACGCTCTCATCATCGTTCTCGTCCAACAAAACGCCTTTTTTCTCGAAACAGAACATCAATGTCACCTCAAAATGTTTCGCCAACGCTTTAGCGGCTTCTCCCGCTATCGTATCAGCGTTCGTATTCAACATATGGCCTTGTTTATCATGTGTAAGAGGAGCCAGTACCGGCACGATACCTTGATGGATAAGAGAGGCTAGCAAATCGGCATTCACCTCTTTCACGTCGCCTACGAAACCATAATCCACCTCTGCCACGGGACGTTTGTCGGAGCGCATCAAATTCATGTCCGCACCGGTCAATCCTAAAGCGTTTACGCCCAACGCCTGCAAGCCCGCTACGATGTTTTTATTCACCAACCCGCCATAGACCATTGTCACGACCTTCAAGGTCTCGGCATCCGTAATACGGCGACCGTTCACCATCTTGCTCTCGATCCCTAATTGGGCGGCAAGCTTGGTAGCCGAGCGTCCTCCCCCATGCACCAAGACCTTATATCCCTCGATAGCAGCGAAATCGTTCAATAATTGACGAAGCGTTTCTTCTTCCTCAACGATCTTCCCTCCTACCTTTATCAAGACTAGTTTTTCCATACTTAATTCTTTTTTATAAAATTTTCTCGCCAAAGTTACTAAAAAAAGAAAGATTTGTATACATTTGCACTCGCAATGCGGTAGTAGCTCAGTTGGTAGAGCATCAGCTTCCCAAGCTGAGGGTCACGAGTTCGAGCCTCGCCTACCGCTCTATCAGGCATTAGGCGATTATCCAAATAAGGATGGTCGCCTAATTTTGTTTTATCTCCTCAATGCTCCTTCTAAAAGCAACGTCTGTTTCTCTAGCTAGAAACTAGAGTTTTGTGCAAGGGAAACTTCTGTTTCCTCATAGGAAAACTTTTGTTTTCCCTAGAAGAAACTAAAGTTTCTTAAAAAAAATCCGCAAAAACTGCAACACTCTTATAATCAAAGACGTAACCAAGTTTCCTTTTCCCTTTATAATAAAAACAAAGCTATCTCTTTTCTCGACATAAAGCCATATGTTATGCTTAAACGATCTATACTGTTTAAGAAAAATAATCTACCTTTGCGTCAAATAATCAAGAAGAGAATGACAAAAAGCATATTTCTATTTCTGCTGGGGATTCTTTCCCTATCGGCGATGGCGCAACCCAAACTGAGCGAGGAAGCCCGTATCAGTCTGATGACCAGCGCACCATACGATGAAGAGGTATTCACCGTGTACGGGCATGCCGCTCTACGCATATACGATCCCAAGCAAAATATAGATTATATATTCAATTACGGTATATTTGATTTCTCCAAGCCTAATTTTATCTACCGATTCGCTAAAGGAGAGACGGATTATAAACTGGGAGTAGCCGATTTCCAAGACTACGTGATCGAGTACCAAATGCGGGGCAGCGATATCACGGAGCAAGTATTGAACCTCACCCAAGAAGAGAAAGAGCATATATGGGATGCCCTGCTTATTAATTACAGGCCGGAGAACAGGGTATATCGTTATAACTTCTTCTTCGATAATTGCGCTACCCGCCCTGCCGCGATCTTGGAAAAGGAGATCAACGGGAGCGTCGATTATCAGTATCCCTATCAATCCCAGACCTTCCGGGATCTTATTAATTATTGTACCCGAAACCATCCGTGGCTCACATTCGGATGCGACCTAGCGCTAGGCAGCCCCACCGACCGGGAGGCCACCCAGCACGAGATGCTCTTCCTCCCCCCTTATCTAAAAGAAGCGTTCTCTAAAGCCACCATCACGGGCCCGGACGGGACAATCCGCCCATTGGTGAGCGAGACCCACGTGATCGGAGCCGGGGAAGCCGACGAGCCGGAAAAAGATATCTGGGATTTATTCACTCCTTTAGTCTGCGCTTGGCTTCTGTTCGGAATCGTTTTAGGGCTTACTTGGATCGAATGGCGCAAAAAAAAATACTTCTTGTGGGTGGATTGTGTCCTTTTCTCGGTAGCCGGAGCCGGAGGTGTCATCCTCTTCTTTCTTAGCTTCATATCCGTCCATCCCTGCACGTGGCCGAACTGGTCTTTGGTATGGTTACAGCCGCTGGATTTGATCGCTGTTATTTTGTTTTGCGTAAAAAAGCTGAAGAAGGCTGCATATTACTATCATTTTATTAACTTTGCGGCGCTTACGCTGATGTTACTGGGATGGTATTTCATTCCGCAACATCTAAACAGTGCCTTTATTCCGCTTGTAGCCTCGATTTGGGTTCGTTCGGGTTGGGGTGTTTACAGAAATATATGGAGAATCGGATGAGAAAAATTATAACGTCACTTATCGCTATCCTCGTGGTAACAAACCTTGAGGCGCAGCAACGTACCCCCAAATTGGTGGTATGTATTACTGTGGATCAGCTAAGGGGCGACTATATAGAATACTTTTATAATACATTTGGTGAACGTGGCTTCAAGCGTTTGATGAACGAGGGGTTGGTGTACAACAATATCCGCTTCGAGTTCTCGGACATAGACCAAGCCAGCGCGTTCGCGACTCTTTTTACCGGAAGCAACCCTTGCTTCAGCGGTATCGCGGGGGAGAAGACGTTTGATTTCGAGAAAGAGAAAGAGGTCTCGATCTTAAATGATCCTGAATATCTGGGTAATTACACGAAAGAGAATTATTCGCCCAAAAATTTATTCAGTTCCACGATCGGCGACGAGTTGAAAATCGCCTCTCAAGGAAGAAGCGACGTATATTCCATCGCCCCGGATGCCGAGAGCGCCATCCTTTCCGCCGGACATGCGGCCAACGGAGCTTTCTGGATGGATAACACCAACGGGAAATGGGCTACCACGACGTACTATAAGGGTATCCCTTGGTATGTAGACCGCTATAATAACGGCCCGGAATCCTTGGTGTCACGCTTGGAAACCATGGTATGGACTCCTACCCTTCCGATGGAGAAATACGATGCCTTTCCTTACGTATTGGATGATCTTCCTTTCCGCTATACGTTCAGCGAGAAGTTCGCGAACTGCTATCCGAACCTAAAGACCTCGCCGTTTATCAATAAGGAGATCAATCGTTTGGCCCTCCAGTTCCTAGAGTACGGAGGGTTTGGTACACGCAGTTGCCCGGATATGTTGTCTATCACGTACTACGCGGGCAATTACCGGGGTACGATGAGCAAAGAATACACCCGGGAGATTCAAGATACGTATTATCAACTCGATCAAGATATCGAGAAGCTACTGGATACGATCGACAAGAAAGTGGGCTTGGCCAATACATTGGTAGTCTTCACCGGTTCCGGTTATTATAAAAGCGAGGAGTCTTATCCGGACGGCCTGATGGTGAACGGTGGCGAGTTCCACCCGAAACGTTGTCTGGCCCTGCTTAATATGTACTTGATGGCCATTTACGGCCAACATACCAGTTGGGTACAAGGATACTACAACAACCAGATCTACTTGAACCGCAAGGCGATAGAAGACGCCAAGCTGGATTTGACGACTTTACAGAACAAGGCCGCCGAATTCATACAGGAATTTAGTGGCGTACAACTCGTCACCACGGGCAGGAGCTTGCTTACGGGCGACTGGAACGAGGGAACCGCCAAATTCCGTCAAGGTACGCACCATTTGAGACGGGGCGATCTGATCATCGAGTTGCAACCCGGTTGGAAAGTGAACCTCGACAATCCGAAAGAAAAAGTCAAGATTATACGCAATAATGCTGTTATCACCCCGCTGGTATTTATGGGCAACGGGTTGAAACCCCAACATATCTACCGCGAAGTCAAGGCCACTGAGGTAGCCCCCACGGTAACCCATGTGCTAAGAATCAGGCCACCAAACGCTACGCAAAGCTTGCCACTCTGGGAGCTGACAACCAAATAATAGAGAATTGATCATTAAAGTTGATAATTATCAAGGGTTGTGTGGCTCTTCTTTTATTTATTATTATCTAATTATTCAAACAACAAAGTAATAACAGACGATAGTTGCTCAACTATCCATTAACATAAGAATCATGGGATTTAATGAGTTTATGACGAAGCTGTTCGGCAATAAGTCGCAGCGTGACCTTAAAGAAATCACACCTTACGTAGATAAGGTAAAGGCCGTATATCCGTCAATCAAGGCACTCTCGAACGACGAGTTGCGTGCGAAAACAGATGAGATCAAACAACGTATCCAAGACTACGTAGCCGAGGAGAAAGCGCAAGTGGAAGAGCTTCGCAAAGGCATCGAGGATAAGGAACTGGAAGAACGTGAGGCGATCTGGGCCGAGGTAGATAAAATTGAGAAAGCCATCACGGACAAGATGGAAGTGGTACTGGAGCAATCCTTGCCCGAGGTATTCGCCATCATGAAAGATACGGCCCGCCGTTTCGCCGAGAATGAGGAAGTGGTAGTTACCGCTAACCAATTCGACCGGGATCTGGCCGCTCGTTTCGACTTTGTCCGCATCGAGGACGATAAGGCGATCTACGCCAATCACTGGAAAGCCGGTGGTAACGAGATCACTTGGGATATGATCCATTACGACGTTCAGCTATTCGGTGGCGTCGTTCTTCATAAAGGTAAGATCGCCGAGATGGCGACCGGTGAAGGTAAGACCTTGGTGGCTACCCTTCCGGTATTCTTGAACGCCTTGACACGTAACGGCGTACACGTGGTAACCGTGAATGATTACTTGTCAAAACGTGACTCCGAGTGGATGGGACCGCTTTATATGTTCCACGGGCTTTCCGTAGACTGTATCGACAAGCACCAGCCGAACTCCGAGGCTCGCCGTAAGGCTTACGAGGCGGATATCACGTTCGGTACGAACAACGAGTTCGGTTTCGACTACTTGCGCGACAATATGGCGATCAGCCCGAAAGACTTGGTACAACGCAAGCATAACTACTCCATCGTCGATGAGGTGGACTCCGTATTGATCGATGACGCTCGTACGCCGCTGATCATCTCCGGACCGATCCCTCGTGGCGAGGAACAATTATTCGAGCAATTCCGCCCGAACGTGGAGGTTGTCGTGAACGCGCAGAAAGACCTTTGCTCCAAATTATTGATCGAGGCCAAAAAGAAAATGGCTAGCGACGACCAGAAGGTCGTTGAGGAAGGCTCTATCCTTCTGTACCGCTCCTTCAAGGGATATCCCCGCAACAAAGCGTTGATCAAGTTCTTAAGCGAGCAAGGCGTAAAAGCTCAAATGTTGAAGACGGAAGAATATTTCATGTCCGAGAATATGCGCCATATGCACGAGGCGACCGATGAGTTGTATTTCGTGATCGACGAGAAGAACAACAGTATCGAATTGACGGATAAAGGTATCGACCTATTGACCGGTAAGACGGACGACCCGACCTTCTTCGTACTTCCCGATATCACTTCCCAATTATCTCAATTGGAGAACATGACCGGCACCGAGGAAGAGAAACAAGCTCAAAAAGACGAGATCTTGGCGAACTATTCCGTTAAGAGCGAGCGTGTACATACCATCAACCAGTTGTTGAAAGCTTACACCTTATTCGAGAAGGATGATGAGTACGTGGTTATGGACAACAAGGTCATGATCGTTGACGAGCAGACGGGTCGTATCATGGACGGACGTCGTTATTCCGACGGTCTGCACCAAGCGATCGAGGCTAAGGAACGTGTAAAGGTAGAGGCCGCTACACAAACATTCGCCACGATCACCTTGCAGAACTACTTCCGTATGTACCATAAATTATCCGGTATGACCGGTACGGCGGAGACGGAAGCAGGCGAGTTCTGGGATATCTACAAATTGGACGTGGTAGTGATCCCGACCAATCGCCCGATCGCCCGTAACGATATGAACGATCGTATCTACAAGACAAAACGTGAGAAATATAACGCTGTCATCGAGGAAATCGTTCAGCTGACGGAGGCAGGCCGCCCGGTATTGGTGGGTACAACATCCGTAGAGATCTCCGAGTTATTGAGCCGTATGCTTACGATGCGTAAGATCCAGCACAATGTATTGAACGCTAAGTTGCACCAGAAAGAGGCCGAGATCGTGGCCTTGGCAGGTCAGAAGAGTACGGTTACGATCGCTACCAACATGGCCGGTCGTGGTACCGATATCAAGCTGTCCAAGGACGTGAAAGACGCAGGCGGTTTGGCGATCATCGGTACGGAACGTCATGAGAGCCGTCGTGTAGACCGTCAGTTACGTGGTCGTGCCGGACGTCAGGGAGACCCGGGTTCATCCGTATTCTTCGTATCTCTGGAAGACGATTTGATGCGTTTATTCGCTTCCGAGAAGATCGCCGGCTTGATGGATAAGCTTGGTTTCAAGGAAGGCGAGGTTCTGGAGCACAATATGTTGAGCAAGTCCGTAGAACGTGCCCAGAAGAAGGTAGAGGAAAACAACTTCGGTATCCGTAAACGTCTGTTGGAATACGACGACGTGATGAACTCACAACGTAACGTAATCTACACCCGCCGTCGCCACGCCTTGATGGGAGAGCGTATCGGTCTGGACGTATTGAACACGATTTACGATACTTCTACGGCTATCGCCGATCAACACGCCGAGGACTTCGAGGGCTTCAAGTTAGAATTGTTCAAGACATTCGCCATGGAAAGTCCGTTCACGGAAGACGAATTCAAGAGCATGAAACCGGAGCAACTCGTAGAGAAATTGTTCGAGGAGGCATTGAAGACTTATAAACGTCGCATGGAACGCATGACGCAAGTCGCTCACCCGGTCATCAAGCAAGTGTACGAGAATCAAGGAGCGATGTACGAGAACATCATGATTCCTATCACGGACGGCAAGCGCATGTATAATGTATCTTGTAACCTGAAAGAGGCTTACGACACGGAATGTAAGGCAATCGTTAAATCCTTCCAGAAATCAATCGTATTGCATATGATCGACGAGGGATGGAAAGAGCATCTACGTGAGATGGACGAGCTGCGCCACTCCGTACAAAACGCTAGCTACGAGAACAAGGATCCATTGTTGATCTACAAACTTGAATCTTACAACCTGTTCAAGACAATGGTAGACAACATGAACCGTAAGACAGCCGCCATCTTGATGCGTGGACAGATCCCGGTACGTGAGGAGCCGACCGAGGAGCAACGCCAAGCCATGCAAGCCCGTCAAGCGGCCGTAGCCCAGCAAGCAGCCCAAGCGATCGCCGAGGAAAGAGCCCGTCAACGTATCGCCGTACAAGAGGCCGCCCCGGAGAAGCACGAGGATATGAGCCGTTACCGCACGGAGAAAACAGACTTGAGCGGAAACAACACCCAAGCCGAGGCACCTCAGCCGAAGCAAGCTCCGGTCCGTGCCGAGAAACGAGTAGGACGCAATGATCCATGTCCTTGCGGAAGTGGCAAGAAATACAAGAACTGCCACGGACAAGGTTTATAAGGAACAAGAAATAAGATAAAAAAAGAGGGACAGAATACCAATCTGTTCCTCTTTTTTGTATATTGCAGGCATATAAACCCATTAAATGCTACCATTATGATTATTGGAATTCCAAAAGAAATCAAAAACAACGAGAACAGGGTAGCTCTTACTCCCGCCGGAGCCAAAGAGTTGGTGAAAAGAGGTCATACCGTGTATGTACAACACACGGCTGGTATAAACAGTGGTTTCGCCGATGATGCCTATGTGGCGGCAGGGGCCCGGATACTCCCGTCCATTGAGGATGTATATGGAATTGCCGAGATGATCGTAAAAGTAAAAGAACCGATCGCCAGCGAATATCCCTTGGTACGCAAAGGACAGCTTGTCTTCACCTACTTCCATTTCGCATCCGACGAGGCTCTCACCCTTGCCATGATAAAGAGCGGCTCCATCTGTCTGGCTTACGAGACCGTGGAGAACCCAGATCATACGTTACCCCTTTTGATTCCTATGAGTGAGGTGGCCGGACGCATGTCCGTACAGGAAGGCGCTCGTTTCCTTGAGAAACCGCAAGGTGGCAAAGGCGTATTGCTAGGTGGCGTGCCGGGCGTGAAACCGGGTAAGGTATTGGTTTTAGGCGGTGGTGTGGTAGGCCACAACGCCGCCTTGATGGCCGCCGGGCTAGGCGCCGATGTCACGATCGCCGACATCTCGCTTCCCCGCTTACGCTATCTGTCCGAGACGATGCCGAAAAACGTGAAGACGTTGTTCTCTTCCACGCATACGATCGAACAGGAATTACCCACAACCGATTTAGTGATCGGCGCCGTATTAATCCCCGGAGCCAAGGCCCCGCACTTGATCACCCGGGATATGTTGAAATTATTAAAACCGGGCAGCGTATTGGTAGATGTAGCCATCGATCAAGGCGGTTGCTTCGAGACCTCCCATCCGACTACGCACGCCAATCCGGTTTATGAGATAGACGATATCCTCCATTACTGCGTAGCCAACATTCCGGGAGCGGTCCCGCAGACTTCCACGTTAGCCTTGACCAACGCTACCCTGCCGTACGTGATCAAGCTTGCCGACAGAGGTTGGGAAAAAGCCTGCGAAGAAGATCCGGGCCTAGAACTGGGATTAAACATCGTGGAAGGAAAGATTGTCTACCCCGCCGTGGCTGAGGCTTTTCCTTCACTCAAAGCATAAGTTCCAAAGAATCTTTCATTAGTAGGGATTGCTTGCGGCAATCCCTTTTTTATGTTTTCTATTTTTATTGTTTTCTAAAAAACGTAAAATATCTTGGCTTCTTTTCCCGCACACCTTAACTTAGAGCACAAAATCAATTAAATTTAATAATTACCATGAAGAAAATTGTTTTATTAGTGGCTTTATGCCTATGTGTGGGAAACCTATTCGCACAAGACGCTGACAAATTAAGAGATGAAGGTGACGCTGCTTTGAAAGCAAAAGATTACGCTACCGTCGTAACAAAATACGGCGAATACTTGAAACAAAACAATTACCAAGACACCGCCCGTATCTTCAATTGCGGATACGCCGCTAATCAAGCGAAGAACTACGCCGAGGCCGCCAAGTATTTCGACATGGCCGTTAAGATGAACTACAACGTAGACGACTCTTATGTAGGCGAGGCCATGGCTTACCGTAACTTAAACAAGACAGAAGAATTCCTGACTACCGTAAAAGAGGGATTAAAAGTGATTCCCGATGGAAACAAGAATAAGACCAATCTGGAAAAGTTGCTTTACGGTTACTGCATCAAACAAGGACAAGCCGCCCAAAAGAAGGGAGATCTGGCCGGTGCCGAGAAAATGTACAAAGAGGTCCTAGCCGTATCGAACAAGGATTACCAGAGCAACGCTTACTACAGCCTTGGCGCCATGCTGTATGGCAACGGAGCGAAGATATTACAGGCCGCTACCCCGATCGCTACTTCCGAGCCGGATAAATACAACGCCGAGAAAGCGAAAGCCGACAAAGACTTCAAGCAAGCGAAAGAATATTTGACAAAGGCTGTCGAACTCGACCCGAAAGACGAGAACTCCAAGAAGATCCTCGCTTCTATCAACGACATCCTGAAATAAGAAAGAGGACTTTATTCATACAAAAAAACCTCCCGGATCACATAGAAAAGTGATCCGGGAGGTTTTTTGTATCTAGTTGTAGAGACGTACGTTACTTGAAGAAGAAGCGGAAGATGTCATTTCCATTCGCATAGATCAATAAAGCGAACAGGATAAACATACCTGCCATTTGGGCATACTCTAGGAATTTATCGCTCGGTTTGCGACGGGCCACTACCTCATAGATCAAGAACATCACGTGTCCGCCATCCAAGGCCGGAATCGGCAAGATATTCATGAACGCCAAGATGATAGATAGAAAAGCCGTACGTTCCCAGAAAATCCGCCAATCCCAGACAGACGGGAACAATCCGCCGATCGTACCGAAACCGCCCAAACTGGAGGCACCTTCCTTCGTAAACACATATTTCATGTCGTTCACATATCCCTTCAAGGTATTAATACCTAATTTAATACCGGCGGGGAACGACTCGAAAAAGCCGTATTCGCGGGTCACGGTCTGATAGAGATCCGTAGGCAACATCACCGCTACGCCAATTTTCCCGGCCGAGTCCGTCCTCATGGTCAACGACTCCAACTGGCCGTTCCGGTAGAAATCTACTGTCACCTCTTCGCCCTTATTCTCTAACAATAACCCGGAGGCATCATAAAACGTCGGGGTAGCCACACCGTTAATAGCCACCACGCTATCCTTCGGCAGCATGCCAGCGAGAGCCGCCGGGGCATTCTTGTCGGGAAGCTCACGAACAACCATCGGGATACGCAAAGGATCGGCGAAGCCTTTTCCGTCACGCATGCAACGTTGCATCATATCCTCCGGTATGGAGATCACGGTCTCCCGCCCGTCACGGAGCACCGTCACGGTCTTTGCCTCCACCACCTTGCGGAAACTGTCGCTACCGAAACGCTCCAACTCCTCATTGTCCGCTCTCAGCAAGATATCACCGTCCTGAAAACCGACGTTCTGGAACGTCTCGCTATAATTCATACCCATCTTCATGTTCTTCAAAGGCAAGTACGTATCGCCCCACGTAAACAAGATCATGGAATAAATAAACAAAGCCAGCAAGAAGTTGAACACCACGCCCGCTACCATAATCATCAAACGCTGTCCGGCCGGCTTGGAGCGGAACTCGTAAGGCTTGGGCGGCTGGGCCATCGCCTCCTTGTCCATACTCTCGTCGATCATACCGGAGATCTTACAATATCCTCCCAACGGAAGCCAGCCTACGCCGTATTCCGTGTCACTGTTTTTCGGCTTGTACTTGAATAGCGAGAACCACGGATCGAAGAAGAGGTAGAACTTCTCTACCCGCACCTTGAAAATCCGAGCAAAGATAAAATGCCCGAACTCGTGGACAATCACCAGTATCGATAAGCTCAAGATAAGCTGTAACGCCTTAATCAAAAAAGTTTCCATCTACTATTGTTTGTTCTGTTTTAAATTATTTCAAAATAACTCGGCCGCCAACCGCCTAGCCTCGGTGTCGGTAGCCACGTAATCCTCATACGAGGGATTGACGATAAACGAGGCTTTCCGCATGGTCTGCTCGATCACGTCGCTCATTTGCAAGAAGCCGATACGATCTTGCAGGAAGGCGGCCACCACCACCTCATTGGCGGCATTCAAGATACAGGGCATATTCCCTCCTTGGCGGGCCGCCTCGAAAGCGAAAGCCAAGTTGCGGAAACGTTCCATATCCGGCTCCTCGAACGTCAAGGTCGAATATTGGTTGAAATCCAGACGGGGCGCCATGCTCCTCATACGTGTCGGGAACGAGAAAGCGTAGGCGATCGGCAATTTCATGTCGGGAATTCCCAGCTGGGCGATCACAGCGCCATCCTCAAACTGCACCATCGAGTGGATCACCGACTGCGGGTGCACCACCACCTGTACCTGATCCGGCGTGACATCGAACAACCATTTCGCCTCGATCATCTCGAAGCCCTTGTTCATCATCGAGGCCGAGTCTATCGTGATCTTCGCCCCCATCGTCCAGTTCGGATGCCTCAAGGCCTGCGCCTTCGTCACGGTAGCCAGCTCCTCCAGCGTCTTCCGCCGGAACGGACCACCGGAAGCCGTCAGCAAGATCTTCTCGATCGGATTATCGTACGCACCTGTTAAACATTGAAAAATGGCCGAATGTTCCGAGTCCACCGGCAAGATAGGCACCTTATGCTCGGCGGCCAGCTTCATGATCAGCTCGCCGGCCACGACCAATGTCTCCTTATTCGCCAAGGCGATCGCCTTTCCCGCCTTGATCGCCGAGATCGTCGGTCGCAAGCCGGAATAGCCCACCATCGCCGTCAGCACCATATCGATCGGCTCCGACTGCACCATCTGGGCGATAGCGTCGGCACCCGCCCATACCTTGATCGGCAGGTCTTCCAAGGCCTCTTTCAGCTCGGGATATTTCCGCTCATTGGCGATCACCACCACCTCCGGCATATATTTCCGGGCCTGATTGATCAATAAGTCCACTTGGTTATTCGCGGTCAAGGCATACACCTCGAAAAGATCGGAATGCTCGCTCACTACCTCCAAGGCTTGGGTTCCGATGGAACCGGTCGAGCCTAATATCGCTAACTGTCTTTTTTTCATGGATTATCAAAAAGCTATATATTCTTCCGGATTCACCGGATTGCCTTTATACCACAACTCGAAATGCAGGTGCGGTCCGGTAGACAACTCTCCCGTATTCCCGACCAGAGCGATCGCCTCACCGGCTACCACATGGTCTCCCACCTCTTTCAGCAACAATTCGTTGTGCTTATAAACCGAGATGAATCCGTTCTTATGTTGTATTTGAATTACGTTTCCGTGGTTCGGATCGAAACCGGTATAGATCACCGTACCATCCAACGTAGCCAAGACACTCTCCTTCGGGGCCGCGGCCAGATCCACGCCATAATGATGGACATCCGTCTCATAATGAGAGGTGACCACGCCATTCACGGGCTTATAGAAAAAGACCCCCTCGGTCGGTACCTTGCCCGGGTCGGTCAATACCGATAAATTATATTTCTCCTCTTCCTCGTAATCTTTCACGAAGCGAGTCTCTTCCTTGCTACGAGGAATCTCATAGTTAATATCGTTGCTAGCCAAAGAATCTATCTGACGGATCGAGTCCAAGGGCATCGTACCGGAAAGGATTCCGGCCACGTTATCCAGATAAAGGGACTGGATCTCCATCATACGCTCCAACGAATCCGCCCGCAAGGCATTCTGCATAATCTCCTTGCGAACCTCCACGTCGAGATAGCCCGGCAAGTAGTTGCGAATCGGTGTCTTGATGATGATAAAGGCGGTAACGGCGATCAAGAAAAAGGCGAACACCGCCAAAGTGACAAACGCCGATAACTGCGAAAGCCGGAAAGACCACACCTCCTCCAACGTCCCCTCATTGATAAAGGAAAGTTTATATTTAAACCGGATCCGGTGCCAAAACGATTTCGTATTCTTCTTTTTCAACCCCTAATCTTCAATTATCAATTATCAATTCTATAAGTCCCTCCGGCAAAGACACCGTGAGACTACGGGCCTCATGGTCGGCCTCAGTGATCAACTCCTCCACGGCGGGGATCAACAGCTCCTCGCCTTTATGATCGACACGCAGAAGGACGTTGATTGTCGTCTCATCCACGTCTGTTATCTCTCCTAAATAACCTTTCTGCACGTCCGTCACGGTATAACCGATAAAACTGTCCCACGTCATATCCCCCACGAGATCCTCCTCGTCCACGGCGTCCAAAGGATAGAACACCTCCTTGCCCACAAACATGCGGGCATCCTCCTCGGAATTCACGTCCTCCAGTTTCACCAAGACCACCGTATCGGTCTTATAGCGGAAATCCTCCACGAAGAACGGTACCAAGATACCATCCATCTCGCAAACAATGTACGGGTCCTCGGCATCTTCCAGCACATCGCTGTTCGTCACCAACGACAACTCCCCCTTGATGCCATGGGGCTTGGCAAACTGCCCGATCTTGAAAACCTCTTCTTCTCTAATCATCGCCTAAAATCTTTAAATCCTCGTGATACGTGCCCCGATCTGGTTCAATCGCTTATCGATCCCTTGATATCCCCGGTCGATCTGGTCTATATTATGGATCGTGCTGGTACCCTCGGCGCTCATAGCGGCGATCAGCAAGGCGATACCCGCGCGAATATCCGGGGATACCATCGTAGAGCCCCGTAACTTGAAGCGGTTGCCCAGCCCGATCACCGTAGCCCGGTGCGGGTCGCAAAGGATGATCTGGGCTCCCATATCGATTAGCTTGTCCACAAAGAACAAACGGCTCTCAAACATTTTCTGGTGGATCAGCACGCTCCCCACAGATTGCGTAGCCACGACGAGAAATACGCTCAGCAAGTCCGGCGTAAGCCCCGGCCAAGGAGCGTCGGCGATGGTCATGATAGACCCATCGATAAACGTATCGATCTCGTAGGAATCATGCCGGGGGATATAAATATCATCGCCTCGCTGCTCCACGGTAATACCCAAGCGGCGAAAAGCGTCCGGGATGATCCCCAGCTTATCATATCCTGTATTCTTGATGGTGATCTCCGATCCGGTCATAGCGGCCATACCGATAAAGCTACCCACCTCGATCATATCGGGGAGGATGGTATGCTCCGTGCCGGAAAGCGACCGTACACCTTCTATCGTCAATAGGTTAGAACCGACACCTGAGATTCTCGCTCCCATGCGGTTCAGCATCGTGGAAAGTTGTTGCAGGTAAGGCTCGCAGGCGGCGTTATAGATCGTCGTCACCCCCTCGGCCAGCACGGCAGCCATCAAGATATTCGCCGTTCCGGTCACGGAAGCCTCGTCGAGCAGCATATAAGCGCCTTTCAACTGGCGTGCCTCTATCTCGTATACTTGCCGCCCGGCGTCGTAGCTAAAGCAAGCGCCCAGCTTCTGGATTCCCACGAAGTGCGTATCCAGCCGGCGTCGCCCGATCTTGTCGCCACCCGGTTTCGGGATCAGCGCCCTGCCGAAGCGGGCTACCAACGGGCCTACGATCATCACGGAACCCCGCAGGCTACCACTCTTGCGCAGGAACTCCTCGGTACTCAAATACTCCATGTCCACGTCGTCCGCCTGAAAGGTATAGGTATCGGCGGACGGATGCTCCACCTTGACCCTCATATCCCTAAGGAGCTGGATTAAGTTATTCACGTCCAAGATATCAGGCACATTGTGTATGGTCACCTTCTCCGGTGTTAGCAATGTCGCGCAGATCACCTCCAACGCCTCATTCTTGGCGCCTTGCGGAACGATCTCGCCGGACAAGCGATAACCACCTTCTATAACGAACGAGCTCATCTGCCTTTACGCGTAAAGTTCCTTTTGTTGCCGCCACTGTTATTACGGGCCAAGATATCACGGCTCTCGGCCAATTTGTGTTCCTCCTCGCTCAATACGATCTTGCCGCTAGACAGCTCGTCCAGATCCTTGAAGATCTTACGGTCGTCCACGCTTTCCTTGTTCCAAGTAAGGAACGATTTCTTCATCTGGTTTGCCAGCAGCCGCACGAGCTGGTCTTTCTCCATACCGGGTTGCAGCTCCGTGGCCTTGCGGATCATCAGCTCCAAGGTCTTTCCGTAATGGCGGTAGCGTATACGGTTATTGTTGTACGGGATACGAGGCGGACGGCTATACAGGTTCTCCTTCTTGATGATCTCGTACGGATAGTCTATATCGAGCTTAAAATCGGCCATGATCGCCAGATGATCCCAGAGGATATGCTTAAAGTCATTTACGTCACGCAAGTGCGGGAACATGTTTCCCATAATGTTGATAATCGTGTTGGCGCAACGCTTACGCTCTTCCCTGTCTTGGATAGTCACGCAATAGTCCACCATATTTTGGATATTGCGTCCGTATTCGGGCAAAGTCAATCTTTTTCCTTCTGTATTGTATTTCATTCTTTACATTTTGTTTATCGCGAAGATAGGTATATTAATTGAGAATTGAAAATTGAGATTCGAAAGTTACCTCTCGTTAGGCTTAATTATCAATTCATAATCTACCACGTCCAGCCACCGCCCGAATTTCAGCCCTACTTTCTCGAAGTGGGATACTTTTCTGAACCCCAGCTTCTCATGCAGCGAGCAGCTAGCCTCATTCCCCTCGGTAATGCAGGCAATCAAGGCGTGGTAGCCGCCTGCCCGACATTCCTCGATCAGCCTTTCCATAAGCTGCCGGCCGATCCCCTTGCCCTTGTATCTCGGGGATAAATAAACGGTGGTCTCAAGCGTATATTTATAAGCTGCCTTTTCTTTCCACGCATGGGCATAGCAATATCCCACGACCTCATCATGATCTACGTATACCAGATAAGGATAACTCGCCGAGATCCCGGCTATGCGACCATCCATCTCCTCCACCCGCAAAGGTTCCGTCTCGAACGTAGCCACGCTATTCACGACATATTCATTGTATATATCCACGATCGCCTTGGCGTCTCGCAAACTCACATTCCGAATCATATTCATTTCGCTAAAACAATCCGATCCGGGAAAGAATCTCTCTTTGCCCGGACCGGATCTATCATCGAGTCAAATAACTATTTTTTCTAAGCCTTCTACTCAGACAAGGCCTTGATCACCTCTTGGTTCGCCTTGCGCACCTCGGCCTCATTGATCTTGATCACCTTGCGATCGTAGGTCATAAGGCCGTTCACCTCACCTTCTACGTCCGTGGTTTGCGTGTAGACAGCGGCGGAGAAGCCCTTCGGAACCATTTTCTTCAGCTCACGGGCGTACTTCACGTACTCGGCGGTCACCTCATCGCTATTCTTAAACTGTACATAGCCCCAGTTGCGTTTGTTCCACCACAAATGGTTCTCCACGGCCAAGCCGATACCACCATACTCGCCCAATACGTTCACACGCACCGGATCGAACAGGTACATCGCCGGGCCCGGGTAATTATGCAAATCCAAGATATCGCCGCACGCACGGAAATTACCGCCACTGGCCGGATTCACCAGACGGGAAGGATCGTATGTTTTTGTCCACTCGGCAGCCTTCTCGGTATCGAACTGGCCCCAAGCCTCGTTGAAGGGCACCCATACTACTACGCTAGGATTCGAGACGCACAGGTCCATGATCTCCTTCCACTCCTTGTAATAATTACGGATAGACTCCTCGGTACGCTCCTTGTCGGTTCCACCGTTATACGTATGAGGCGCCCATTGGTTACCCATGTCGCCGCTAGGCATATCCTGCCAAACCAGCATACCTTCCTTATCGCAATGATAGTACCAGCGGGCCGGCTCTACCTTCACGTGCTTGCGGATCATGTTGAAGCCCCACGCTTTCGTCTTCACGATATCATACAGCAACGCCTCGTCCGTGGGAGCCGTGTAAAGCCCGTCGGGCCACCAGCCTTGATCCAGCGGGCCGTATTGGAACAGGTTCTTGTTGTTCAAGCGCATACGCATGATGCCGTTGGCGTCACGCTCGGCGGATATCTTACGGAAGGCGGTGTACGATTTCACCTCGTCCACCTTCTTGCCATTCTTCGACAAGCTCACCTTCATATCATATAAATAAGGATTGGAAGGTTCCCACAACGTAGGATTTTGCACGGCCAAGCGTAATTCTGTCCCTTGTACGCCCTTGGCGGTAGCAACCACCTGCCCCTTATCGAGCAAGCTGACCTCCACGATGTCCGACACCGGGGAGTCGGAACAAGCCCCGACCGTCACGCTCATCACGCCATTATCGATATTCGGGATCGCCTTGATAGAGGTGATATGCGAGGAAGCGACCGGCTCCAGCCATACGGTCTGCCAGATTCCGGTGACCGGCGTATACCAGATTCCCTCCGGGTTGGCCACTTGCTTTCCACGGGGTTGGTAGCCTTTATCGCTCGGGTCCCATACACGCACCACCAGCTTATGCGTACTTTTGCCATTCAGATAGGGAGTGATATTCAAGGAAAACGGGGTAAAGCCTCCCGTGTGGGAACCGATCAAGATATCATTCACGAACACGTCCGCTTTCCAATCCACGGCGCCGAAGTTCAACAAGATATCTTTTCCTTTCCATGAGGAGGGCACCGTAAAGGTTCGTTTATACCACAACTCATTCTTCTCCCCCACTTCTTTTTGCACGCCGGACAAGGAGGATTCCACGGCGAACGGCACCAAGATATTCCCATCGAAACTCGTCGGCTCTGCCTGTCCTTTTGGAAGGATAGCGTATTCCCACTCGCCGTTCAAATTCTGCCAATCCGCACGTTCCATCCCGGGGCGTGGATATTCTGGCAATACATTCCGGGGATCTACTTTCTCAGCCCAGTCCGTCTTGATCTTGTCTCCGGCGGGCTTCCACTGCGCCCCGGCGCTACAAATCGTTGCGAACGCACAAAAGGCTAACAATAATTTTCTCATGATATTATTTACATTTTGAATTGATAATACACTTTCAGCAGACAAAGATAATAGAAAATATCCAAAATCCACATCGTCCTCGGATACCAATAGGAGAACCGTACCCAAATCGATCTAACCATAAAATACCCGGAATATCTCTTGTGACAGAATCTCACTAGGTAAGGTTATTGTATTTTTTAATGTTCCTATTTTACATCAATATCATTTCCGGAAAAACACGTACGTGAATATCCAAAAACATGTACGACTTTTCGGAAAAACATGTACGTGTTTTAACGCAAACATTACGATGTTTTTTACGACTCTGATTTTCAACCCCTTGCAAACAAAACCTCATTTTCTGCTTATTGTAAAATTCTTCTGATTCAAGGATACCCGGAAAAGAAGGAGTAATGGCACGACCTATTAAAAAGGAGCCGGATTATTTCCCGCTCGACACGGATTTACTAAGCAACCGTAAAATCCGTCAAATAAAGCGCAAATACGGATCTGACGCTTTTCATTATATATTGCCCTGCTTTGTGACATCTATGCCAATGGCTATTATATCACGGCCTACAAGAAAGAGCGTGAGCTTGCCTTCCTCCGCAAGGTATTCCAGCAATACAAGGCCGGTTACCCACTGGAACGTCTCTACCCCGCCCATGTCTACCAATCCCTGCAAGAGCGGAGATTGATCAACGACCCCCCCCGAGGAGAAACGCCACGCCATGAGCCTCTTCGCCTATTGGCGACCACCGGGTCACCTGCCCATCAGCGAGGACTATCGGCTGACGATGGTGCGACAGCAGGCGATGGCGTGGTTGCTGCGGAGGTATTTCGATGGGCCGATAACAGAAGAGAAAGCAAAACGAACCATCTCCTTTGGAGATTAAGAAATAAAACATACACATTGTTAATTTAATGCAAAATCATAAATATAATACTTTTTCAAGCCAATAAATAATAATTAAATCATATCTTTGGAAAAAAGATAAAATAAAATTACAAGTCATGCTCTAACAGCCTTCATGTTTCTATAAAATGTAAGACTGAATCTAAACTAGCCAAACCAACTTCTACTTTTTAGTAAAGCGTATGGTTTTCTATTTCTAATAATAAAGATATTAAATTAACATTCTATTTATGAAAATCATTATTTTGCAATTCATGGCAATAATCGCTATGATCCTTATAAGTTGTAACGATAAGGAAAACAGCGTGTACCTAAAAAATGGTTCCTACTCGGAATGCGCCACGGGGAAAAACTTGACCAAGGCGCAAGAAGAGACCGCTTATGTAGAAATCAGTGCAGTTAACACAAACACTCTAAGAGTGGACATGTACCATGTCCAACTGAATTGCGCTCTGGAAAAAATAGAGTCGAGTATCAGTTATAATGAAAAAGTAATCATAATTAAATTCACGCCAATTGGCGATGATGCTAATTGTCTTTGTGGAAGACAATTAACATATGAAATCAGCAACCTTCAAGAAGGGCAGTCTTATGATTGTGTGATCATGCAAGAGAATAGTGAATATGCCTCTTTTAAATTTGATTTCACAAGAGATCTAACACAAACAATTAATCTAAATTAAATTACGACATTATGAAAAAAATGTATTTTATCATCATTTATGTGCTTCTACTATCTATAGGAGCCATAAACAGCGCAAATAAATCCATAACTAAACTCGAAGCTTATAATATAGTTATTAGTGGCATTGATTCGACTACATTAGATTCCACTGAAATATTTGTATCCAAGCAGATATTACCAGCCAACACAGTCATTGAGATTGGTGATAAAAGTATAGAATCCCCGGATTATGGCTCTTGGATGTTTTTCATAAATAAGTATCCTTTATCCAATTGGGGACACTCTTGTAACTATATGTTTATCGGAAGTAACAATGGTGAAGTAGATATAATAGAGAGTAATTTCTACCCTACTAAACCATCATTGGCTGATATGGATAAAATAAAGTCTAGCGTAGTTACATTTGATGAGTCTGTTTTTGTCAAGCCTATGGCAAGGCCTCAGCTCCTTCAAACAAAGGCAACATATGATAGCAACAAATATGCAGTAATAATTAGTGGAGGAGGAAATCCCTCTGTCAATTACCCGAGATATTGGAACGATTGCTCTTCTATTTATCAGACATTGCTTTATACGTATAATTATGACTCTGCCCATATTACCGTTATAATGTCAGATGGAACGAGCAGCAACATCGATAGAAGCACTGGCGATTCTTCGCCGTTAGATTTAGACGGAAATGGAACAAACGATATACAATTTGCGGCGACAAGCAATAATATCAAGACTACTTTTAGCAATCTTGCGTCGAGGCTTACCTCCAACGACTATCTTTTTATTTTCACAATAGATCACGGAAATTATGACTCTTCCGGGAACTCTAGTTTAACATTATGGAACGATGAGAATTTGTATGCATCAACTTTCGCTCCTTGGGTGAATGCCATTAATGCCAAAGCGATCAATATCGTAATGGGACAATGTTTCAGTGGCGGTTTTATCTCTTATTTTAAAAATAATCCAAAGGTTTCCATATCAACGGCTTCCACTAAAGATCAGCCATCTTCTTCCATGAGTGACGGCCGTTACGATGAATTCGTTTACTATTGGACGGAGGCTGTCACGAAGAAAGCTTCTTCTGGATATATGGTAGGAGATGTTAACCAAGACGCTTTTACAACAGCTCATGAAGCATATGATTACGCAAGGACTCATGATAAGAAAAATGAAGATCCACAACACTATTCTTCGGATTTACTCTCTCATTTTTTAGCCCTAAATGGGATGAGAGCAAGAACTACGAGCGGAACGATTGCAGTAGAACGTGGAGAGACATTTAATTATTCCGGTATGGAAACTATCAACTGGACTATTCCCTTAAATTCACCTGTAAATATATCAATCAAATTCCCAACGAATATAGTGTACAAATGGAATTGCAGCAGTGGAAATCCCGGTAATTTTTATTCTTCATCATCTACAACAGCCTCTGTGTTAGCAAATTCAAGTAGCACATCGCCTATTGTCATTACAGCTAAAGCTGATGGCTCCACTTTAACGCAGACATTCCGCCTATATCTAAAAAACACCTATAGCATCATGAATGACAATTCATCTATACTAAATATCAATTTAGAGAATCAAGAAACTAACAATCTATTAAGTAAGTCGCAAGACTCTTATGAAATATACTCTATTAATGGAACAAAATGTAAGTCTGGATTACTAAATAGATACAATTCCATAGATATATCTTCTCTGGCGAATGGAATGTACTTTGTTACGATTCATAATTCGAATTCGATCTTGCAAAAAGAGCAATTCATCGTTAATCATTGAGAAATAAGAAGACTATCCGAGCCGGGTAAGAAATTCTCTTTACCCGCCCCATTTCAATCAGTCCTTGCAAGAGCGGGGATTGATACACGATACCCCCGAGGAGAAACGCCACGCCATGGGCCTCTTCGCCCATTGGAGACCACCGGGTCACCTGCCCATCAGCGAGGACTATCGGCTGACGATGGTGCGACAGCAGGCCATGGCATGGTTGCTGCGGAGGTATTTCGATGGGCTGATAGCTAAAGAGAAAGCATAAGAACGAGTAATATGCACTTGCATATCTGTTAATAATTCGCCAATAAAAACATTGATTTACAAAATATATAGTTATATTTGCATCGTCATGTGGCTATAGCGTTAGCTGAAAAGCATGGCGACATATTATGTATTAGAGCATCGAGTGTTATTCTGTGTCTTTTAAAATTCCCCATTTAACTCAGCCAGAATAACAAACTTCATGCTCACGCTGTTGTATTATCTCAAATATAATATAGGCGTGAGCTGTCGTTTGTTATGGCTGAAAGGGTATGGGGATACCTAAAAGACACATAACAATATAACGGCAGCTTCACGCTTTTTTTTGTGTCTGCCCATAAAAACTCTATTTTTCCAATAATTATACATTTGGCCTATAATTAATCGAATTTAACAACATGGCTTTTCGGAGGAAAAGTTTGGTTATTTAGTTAAATAAAGAAAAGAGCTATCTCGTTCGTGAGAATATAGGTAGCTCACTATTGTTTAACCTTTTTAATGCGTTCACATCCTATTGATGGTAGACTTGTGCCAATAGGCTATAGTTAAATTTTATCATCATTACCCATAATTTCCTTCAAACTATAATGGTATGATAAAAACTAATTGTACATTTAGGGCAATCCTATTTTAGTTGTTAACTAATTAAAACTGATTCAGAAACATGAGAACTTCTTTATTTATATTTTTCATGGTCATTTTTATTGGTTGTAGTGAAAATGACATTATCGATGAAGGGGAAAAACCAGAAGATCCTCAAGCCGAAATAGAGGTTTATTATGACCAAGAAAGTACAAGCTCAAGAAAACCTGATGCAGGCGCAAAAGTGTATTTGTATTATAACATTAATATAACGACAGCGTTTGGTGGCCTTGCATCTTATGAAGGAAATGGAATATTAAAGTATAAAAGGCATAATACAGTCATTAAGCCAGATTCTGTTTTATATACAGATTATTTAGGAAAGACTGTTTTTGATCTAAAGCCTATGGATGTGATGTCTATAGTGGCAGAAAGCTCTTATTTTCTAAATATGATAACCTATACAGTTTGCTTTCATCCAGATGAAAGCTTGAAAATAACATTTATATTCTCATAAGGCTAGGTACGCCCCTAGGTGATATAAAATGGGAACTATCCTTCTCACGCAAGAGAACACCCGGAAAGTATCGGACAAATAGACAACTCAACCCGAAAACCACCGAGGAAAGATTGTCCTCTTATTAAACTTCATCGTGCAATTTGATTATACAATTTAATAACGTACATTCGCGTACAAATAAATTAAATCTGTAGTCCGATGAGAACGCATTTACGCGAAAGCATGCTGGCGCTTCTTTTGATAGGTATCTTAGCCACGGGTTGCGATACCGGAACGAAGAAGGCTTCCGAAAACAGTATCACGTTTGATTCTATCAGCGTGGAAAAGACTTACCATTTGTTAGATAATCCGGATAATCCCAATTGCAATCTAGAGATCAAGTTCGTTTATCCCCGGAAATATTCGGATAAAGAGGTTCTTAAGAATCTACAGAGACAGTTCGTCTCCTCTTATTTCGGCGAGAATTATGAGCAATTATCCCCCGAGGAGGCGGTACGGAAATATACCGATGACTATCTGGCCGCTTATAAGGATCTGGAAGAGGATTACAAGGCTGAGGTGGCGAAATCCGACGAGACACCGGTGGGCTCTTGGTTCTCTTACTATGAGATGTCATCGGATGATATCGCCTTCAACCAAGACGATATCATCAGCTATACGGTAAGCTTCGAGAACTATACGGGCGGAGCGCATGGCGCGCATTCCTACAATAACCATGTAGTGAACCTCAAGACCGGTAAGCCGATCACCGAGGAGGAGATATTCGTGGACAACTATCAAGACAATCTGGCGCGAATATTGGTAGATCAGATCGCCAAGCAAAACAACGTATCCGACGCCAAGGAACTGGAAAATATCGGTTTCTTTAGCGTGGACGAGATCTTCCCGAACGGGAACTTCCTCGTAGACGAGACGGGTATCACCTATTCTTTCAACGAATATGAGATAGCGGCATACGTGGTAGGCGTCACGAACGTCCATCTCCCTTACAAGGAAATCCGCTATTTGCTGCGGGATGACAGCCCGATAAGTCAGTTAATTGAAAATTGAGAATTGAAAATTAATGATAGATAAACCTATAAACAGATGTCCTATGGAACAAAATACAGAGAAATTTTCAATTTTCAATTCTCAATTCTCAATTCTCACATCTTATTTCCCCGATCTCACCGACCGGCAAAAAGAGCAATACGCCGCCCTATATGACCTATATACGGATTGGAACGCCAAGATCAACGTGATCTCCCGGAAGGATATCGAGAACCTATATCCGCATCACGTGCTTCACTCGCTGGGTATCACCCATATGTTGCGTTTCAAGCCGGGTTCCTCGGTGATGGATCTGGGTACGGGAGGCGGTTTTCCCGGCATCCCCTTGGCGATCTTATTCCCGGAGACCCATTTCCATCTGGTAGACAGCATCGGGAAAAAAATCAAGGTGGGACAAGCCGTGGCCGAGGCGATCGGGCTGGAGAACGTATCCTTCCGCCATTGCCGGGGCGAGGAGGAAAAGCAGCTTTTCGATTTCGTGGTAAGCCGTGCCGTGATGCCTCTGGCGGATCTGGTAAAGATCGTCCGCAAGAATATAAAGAAAGAACAGATCAACGCGTTGCCCAACGGATTGATTTGCCTGAAAGGTGGAGAGCTGGCGCACGAGATATTGCCTTTCCGGAACCGAGCGATAAGCATGGATCTGAAAGACCATTTTAAAGAAGAGTTTTTTGAAACTAAAAAAGTAGTGTACGTACCCTTATGATTACGATAAAATCTTTCGAAGTAAACTATTTCTCCGAGAATACTTACTTGCTATACGATGATACCAAGGAGGCGGTCCTTATCGATTGCGGCTGCCTGCGCAAAGAGGAACAAAAAGAAGTAAGCGACTTTATCGCCCAGAACGGGCTGACGCTGAAACGTTACCTTTGTACGCACCTCCATCTGGATCATATATTCGGTAACGAATTCATCCATGACACCTACGGATTGAGCCCGGAAGCCCATAAAGCGGACGTGGAGGGCCTTCCCTCTCCCGAGGAGCAAGCCAAGGCATTCGGCCTGCCGATGAAGGCGAAAAGCATCCCGGTAGGGAAATATCTGGTAAACGGGGAAATCATAAAGTTCGGGAAATCCGAGCTGGCGGTATTGAGCGTTCCCGGTCATTCGCCCGGAGGCGTGGCTTTCTATAACAAGAAGAACGGTTTCGTGATCGTAGGAGACTCCTTGTTCGCCGGAAGCATCGGCCGTACTGATCTATGGGGAGGCAACCAAGATGTACTGCTTGCCGCTATCAAGGACAAATTACTGTCGTTGCCGGACGAGACCGTGGTATACCCCGGCCATGGCCCCGAGACACGAATCATTGATGAGAAATTAAATAATCCTTATTTATAAAATACTAGAATTATGGACACAAATAAGTTTGTAAACCGCCACGTGGGCATCTCAGCGGAAGATATTCCCGCTATGTTGGAGACGATTGGCGTGAAGTCTTTGGACGAGTTGATCGATCAGACCATTCCGGCCAACATCCGTTTGAAAGAGCCGTTGAACCTCCCGGAGGCCATGACGGAACGTGAGTTCGCCGAGCATATCGCCGAGCTGGCCTCCAAGAACGAGGTATTCACCTCTTATATCGGTATGGGTTGGTACGACACGGTTTGCCCGGCCCCGATCCAACGTAACGTATTCGAGAACCCAGTTTGGTACACCTCCTATACTCCGTATCAGGCGGAAGTATCCCAAGGACGCTTGGAGGCGTTGCTGAACTTCCAGACTGTTATCAGTGAATTGACAGGATTACCTTTGACAAACTGCTCGCTACTCGACGAGGCGACAGCGGCAGCCGAGGCGGTTACCATGTTCCATGGTTCACGTAGCCGTGCGCAGGTGAAAGCGGAAGCGAATACGGTATTCATCGACGAGAATGTGTTCGCCTCTACGCTGGCCGTCATCCACACCCGCATGGTCCCGCAGGGCATCCGGGTGGTAGTGGGCGATTATAAGAAATTCGAGTTCACACCGGATGTGTTCGCCGCCATCGTACAGTTCCCGAACGCGGATGGTTCGATCGAGGACTATAAGGAATTCGTAGCCCGTGCGGGCGCCGCCGGAGCCAAGGTAGGCGTAGCCGCCGACTTGATGAGCTTGGTATTGTTGACTCCTCCGGGAGAATGGGGAGCGGATGTTGTATTCGGTAGCAGCCAGCGCTTCGGTATCCCGATGTTCTACGGGGGTCCTTCCGCCGCTTTCTTCGCTACGAAGGACGATTATAAACGTACGATCCCGGGACGTATCATCGGTATCTCCAAGGACGCTTACGGCCATCCGGCTTATCGCTTGGCCTTGCAGACCCGCGAGCAACATATCAAACGTGAGAAGGCTACGTCCAATATCTGTACGGCTCAGGCGTTGTTGGCTACCATGGCCGGCTTCTACGCCGTATATCATGGAGCGGAGGGGTTGCGTAACATCGCCGGACGGATTCATTCCACGGCCGGATTCTTGGCCAAGGAGTTGGAGAAACTGGGATATACGCAATTAAACAAGGATTATTTCGATACCTTGAAGATACAGCTTCCTTCACACGTGTCGGTGAACGCGCTGCGTGAGATCGCCTTGGAGTGCAAGGTGAACTTGCGTTACTTCGAGGCCGGACAAGTGGGCGTCAGCATAGACGAGACGACATTGCCTACGGACATAGGCGTATTACTATACATCTTCGCCGGCGCCGCAGGTAAAGACTATATGCTGGACGAGTCTATCCCCGCCCAGACTTATTTCGACGCTAAATTCGCCCGTACCTCCGATTTCTTGCAGCAAGACGTATTCAAGAAATATCATACGGAGACCGAGTTGATGCGTTACATCACCCGTTTGGGACGAAAGGATGTTTCCTTGGCTCAATCCATGATCTCACTGGGGTCTTGCACGATGAAGCTAAACCCGGCTTCTACGATGTTGCCGCTTAGCCGTGCGGAATTCATGAATATCCACCCATACGCTCCGGAGGAGCAAGTGGAAGGCTATACGGAGCTGATCGAGAACCTGTCTTCTTACTTATGCACGATCACGGGCTTCAAGGGCTGTACGTTGCAACCGAACTCCGGCGCCGCTGGCGAGTACACGGGTCTTCGTGTGATCCGTGCTTATCAGGAAAGCATCGGCCAAGGCCATCGTGATATCGTTTTGCTTCCGGCTTCCGCCCACGGAACCAACCCGGCCAGTGCTATCCAATGCGGGTATAAGACCGTAACCGTTAAATGCGACGAGAATGGTAATATCGATCTGGAAGATTTCCGCGCGAAAGCCGAGGAGAACAAGGAGCGTCTGGCTGCCAGCATGATTACCTATCCGTCTACGCATGGTATCTTCGAGGTGGACATCAAGGAGATGTGCGAGATCGTTCACGCTTGCGGTGGACAGCTTTATATGGATGGCGCCAACATGAACGCGCAGGTTGGATTGACAAATCCGGGTACGATCGGCGCCGATGTATGTCACTTGAACCTGCATAAGACCTTCTCTTCTCCTCACGGAGGTGGTGGTCCCGGCGTAGGCCCGATCTGCGTGGCCGAGCATCTGGTTCCGTTCTTGCCGCAGCATCCGGTGCTTTGGGGCAGCGACTTGAATACGGTATCCGCGGCTCCTTATGGTAGCGCCGGTATCCTGCCGATCACGTACGCTTACATCCGCTTGCTGGGTACGGAAGGTCTTGAGACAGTGACGAAGACGGCCATCTTGAACGCCAATTACTTGGCCGCTAAGTTTAAGGATACGTACGGTATCGTTTATACCGGAGCGACAGGCCGTGTAGGTCATGAGTTGATCTTGGAATGCCGCACGGTAAAAGAGCGTTCGGGCATCGACGAGGGCGATATCGCCAAGCGTTTGATGGACTTCGGCTACCACGCTCCTACCCTATCTTTCCCGGTACACGGCACCTTGATGGTAGAGCCGACCGAGAGCGAGAGCAAGGCCGAGCTGGATCGTTTCGTAGAGGTAATGGAATGTATCTGGAGCGAGATCAAGGAGGTGGAGGAAGGCAAGGCATCCAAGGAGGACAACGTCTTGAAGAACGCCCCGCATCCGGAATACGAGGTGACCGCCGACGAGTGGAAACACGCGTATCCCCGCACGAAGGCCGCCTTCCCGCTGGAATGGTTGCACGACAGCAAGTTTTGGATTAACGTAGCCCGTGTAGATAACGCTTATGGCGACCGTAACTTAATACCGACTTTATGCGCTTGCGAGATATGAAGAAGCTCTTTATCGCCTTGGCGGCCGTCACTCTGACGGCTTGCGTCAAGGCTCCCGAGAAAACAGTCAAGGTCTACGCATGGCAAGGCGAAGGTGGGAATACCACCGAGCAAACCTTACAGGCGGACTTTAGTAAATGGCATGCCCACGGAGTAGACGGGATGTGCTACAACGCCGGCCATGACACGGAGAAAATTCAGCGTGCCGCCAAAGCGGCCCATGCCATTGGCATGGAATATCACGCATGGATTCCCGCCATGTTGCAACATGGATTGGACTCCACCCTCTACGCCGTGAACCGGAAAGGCGAGTCGGCCTATTCCGTACAGGCGTATGTGCCTTATTACAAATGCCTGTGCCCGAACCAAGAAGGTACGGCGGAGTTCTTGCTGAATCTATATGGCAAGGTAGCCGATATCCCGGAGGTGGATTATATCCATCTGGATTATATCCGTTACGTGGATGTCATCTTAGCCCGCGGACTTTGGGAAAAATACGGATTGGTGATGGACGAGGAATATCCTACGGCGGACTATTGTTACTGTGACAAATGCGTGGCCGATTTCAAGGCCGCTACCGGTATCGACATCAAATCCGTAGAGGATCCTTCCAAATGCGAGGAATGGGCGCGGTTCCGTTGCGACTTGATCACGAAATTGGTAAACCGCATCGCCGACGAGGTTCACGGCAAAGGCAAGAAAGTGAGCGCCGCCGTATTCCCGGGGCCGGACTCTCACGCTAAATGGATGGTTCGTCAAGAATGGAATAAATGGAATATCGACGCTTTCTTCCCGATGAATTATAACGATTTCTATCTGGAGGACGCTTCTTGGCTGGCTCCGATCGTGAAAGAGGAAGTAGCCTCCGTGCAAGGCAAGAAGCCGGTTTATAGCGGTCTGTTCATCTGCGAGGATTGGCAGAACAAGGCGAATATCAAGGACCCGGAAGGCCACGGACTGATCCCGTCCGAGATCGAGGAGGCCGTAAGAGGCTCCATGGAAAACGGAGCGGCTGGCGTGGCGTTGTTTACGCCGGGCAACATGACGGATGAGCATTGGAAAGCTTTCGATAAGGCGATCCACCAACCGTATACCGTAAAGCCCTAATTCGTAATTACTATACGATAAAACAAAGACGAGGAGGCGCAGCTCTTCATTTTCTCACCTGCGCCTCCTCTTTTACTTATCCATCTAATCTATCTTACTAAATAAAAATATCATGACAACTAAGAAACAAGAGAAAATCAAGTTCAGTAAAGCGTTCTGGGTGGCGAACACCGTCGAGTTGTTCGAGCGAGCCGCTTATTATGGCGTATTTATCGTTATCACCCTTTATCTTAGCCGCATCTTAGGCTTTAACGACATTCAGGCTGCCAGCATCGCCGGTATCTTTTCCGCCTGTTTGTATTTGCTGCCCACGTTCGCCGGAGCATTGGCCGATAAGATCGGTTTCCGCAACTCGATGCTACTGGCTTTCACTTTGTTAACTTGTGGTTATCTAGGACTGGCAGTTTACCCTACTTGGCTTCAATCCGCCGGACTTGTTGAATACAGCACGACGACTACCTTTACGGGATTGCTGGAGAGCAATCTTCAGTACGGCATTATCCCTATCATGGCCTTGATCGTATGCGGCGGGGCTTTTATCAAGAGCGTTATCTCCGGTACGGTCGCTAAAGAAACTACGCCGGAAACCCGGGCAAAGGGTTTCTCTATCTTCTACGCGATGGTAAATATCGGGGCTTTCTCCGGAAAGACCATCGTGAAGCCGCTTCGCGAGGCGTTGGGTAACGAGGGGTTGATTACCTTGAACTATTTCTCGGCGAGCATGACGTTCCTTGCCTTGCTAGCCATCTGGTTCTTCTACAAAAGCGCCCAGCACTCGGGCGAGGGCAAGACGTTCGGGCAGATTTGGAACGCCTTGATCAAAGTTTGCAGTAATGGCCGGCTGATTACCTTAATCATCATTATCACCGGATTCTGGATGGTGCAACACCAGCTGTATGCCACGATGCCTAAATATGTGCTTCGTTTGGCCGGTGAGGGGGCCTCTCCTTCTTGGTACGCCAACGTAAACCCTTTAGTCGTAGTTCTGACAGTCAATCTAGTAACGCAGATGATGCGGAAGCGGACAGCGCTTACTTCCATGACGGTCGGTATGTTCATCATGCCGATATCCGCTCTTTGCATGGCATCCGGGAATATGCTAGACGGAAATACGAATATACTCGGCATGCACCCTGTTGCCTTCATGATGGTGGTAGGCATCGTGTTCCAAGGCTTGGCCGAGACATTCATATCGCCTCGCTTCCTCGAGTATTTCTCTTTGCAAGCTCCCAAGGGAGAGGAAGGTCTTTATCTTGGATTCAGCCATTTGCATTCCTTCTTATCCTCTATCTTTGGGTTTGGATTATCCGGATTCCTTTTGAGTAAATACTGTCCGGAACCTACCCTCTTCGCCTCTCATGAGGAATGGCTGACGGCTAGCGCAAATGCCCATTATATCTGGTATTATTTCGGAGCGATCGCTTTAGTCTCGGCTTTTGCCTTGATTATTTATGGCAAGGTGGTAGAACGCCTAGACGCAAAACAGGTACGAGGCTGATATCGTCTTAATAAACATACATATCTTCGTAAGAACTTGGTTTGTACCCGAGAGTAGTACAAACCAAGTTTTTTTCATATTTTAGTTTCTCTTTGGAAAACCATGAATGTCTTTAAAACACGACATAGGGTCAGTATGTTTTCATGTAATTAATTAAGGAGAGAAGCTATGGGACAATCCAAACAAAAGAACAAAAGCACGGCTCTTTTATTCATCGAGTACGTCAAGATACGTGCTCATAGCAAGAGGGAGCAGGGAAAGCTGAGTACCGCGGAACTATATGAGGTGGCGGGACGACATTTCGAGCGTTTCTTGGGGAAGAGCGTTTGCCGTATCAAAAATGTGACGGCGACACAGATCGCCGATTTCCACTGTTTCTTGCAGAAACTGGGGTTAAAGACCAACTCGGTCAATAGTTATATGAGTAGCCTGAGGGCGATCTACAACGCCGCCTTGTCCGAAGGGCTGGTGACCGTACGGGAGAACCCTTTCGCACGCTTACGCTTGAAAAGGGAAGAGACCGCCAAACGGGCCATCCCCTCCGAAGCCATCCGGGAGATAGCGGCACAGGACTTACGGGAGCGACCGGACCTTGAGCGGGCCGCTGACCTGTCGATTTTCAGTTTTATGGCCTTCGGCATGCCTTTCGTGGACATCGTGAACTTGAGAAAGGAAAATATCCGAGGCGGCGAGATCGTGTACAACCGCCGCAAGACAGGCACGCAGATCCGGATCGAAATCACCTCCGGCATGAAGGCCCTGATCCGGAAATACAGGAATGACACGCCTTTCATCTTCGACTTGGGGCTGACATCTCCGGATCACACCAATAATCAAGAATACAAACGGTTATTGAGCCGGCAGAACCGGGCCTTGAGGGAAATCGGCGAGCGGCTGGGGCTGAAGATCAAGCTCACCTCTTACGTCATGCGTCACACATGGGCCTCGGAGGCCTTGGCGCACCACGTCCCGGTTGCCGTGATTAGCCAAGCGATGGGGCATTCGTCCGAGAAGACCACCCGATGCTATCTCAGCTCGCTCGACCAGTCGGAACTGAACAAGGCGAATAAACAAATAACGAGATTCTTGAATAATCTGCTGAGGAAGGGATACGAGACTTATTTACGAAATAAGTCAAAACCGGATTAACAGCCCTATAATGAGTTGTTTGCGATTCAACAAGAAGCGACAAGGCAACTCTGTTATAGAACAACACGACAAAGTACGGTTTTATATATTAGAAAAACAAGCTTTTTTCTAATCTTTTTTAGCAAACAACCTTTTTCTCCCGAAAAGAGAAGTTCTGCATAAGGAATATTCACGTTTTTTTCCTTGATATAAGCCTTTTAGGCGCTTTTACCAAAAGGAGGGCAAAGGCTGTCCTTACCATCGTGCCTTTACGTTTTATTAACAAGCTCTTCTCACGCCTTTTGCCAGTCAAAAGAACTCCGTACACGAGGATGTATAAGAAAACCACGGTCGTTTACCGTTTTTTCGCTCCAATAACGAAACCGTTCGGCGATAGATCTATCTGCCGTAAACCTTATTTCGTAAATAAGGATCGTTATCACTATACAGGAAGAACCATATATCAAGCCCTTAGTGATGGATGAGAGACTGGAAGAACCAATGGAAACGCGAAGGCTTTTCCTGAAAATAGAGAGAGTGACTGGCCGTTAGGAAAAAACCGACCCAACTTCTGTATCCGGTAAGAACTACGACCCGTTCATAAGATGATTATTTACTTAATTCAATGAATACAATGAAAATGAAAAGGCTTTTCACGTTAATGGTATTTCTCTGCGCAGCGTTCCTCTCGCAAGCGCAGACTTCGCCGGGCGATGACAAGGGCGCCGTGGCGGCCATCAAGACCAATCTCCCGTACTGGGGAGTGGGCGGTACCTTCAACCTCGGCGCCGAGTTCCGGCTGGCACGGCACTGGACGCTGGACCTGGAGGCGGGACTCAACCCCTTCGACGGGAAGAACGACGACGGATCTTACGACCGTACGATGAAACACTTCCGGGCGCACCCCGAGTTGCGCTATTGGTTCTGCGAGTCATTCCAAGGGCATTTCCTGGGGCTTCACGTACCCTTTATCGCCTATAACTTCGCCGACCTGAAGGTTCTCGACCTCGAGAACGAGCGTCGCCAAGGCTGGGGAACAGGCGTAGGCGTCAGCTACGGATACCAATGGCTCCTGCACGAGCACTGGAACTTGGAGGCCACGCTCGGCGTAGGATACCTCTACCTCAATTACGACAAGTTCCCTTGCAAGAATTGCGGCAACAAGTCGGAAGACAACAAGAAGCACTACTTCGGCCCTACGCAGGCGGCCGTCAGCTTGATCTACTTATTCTAAAACACGCGAACTGATGAAAAGACGATTCTTACCCATAGCTCTGCTGCTGGCCGGATCCTTGGCGGCGGCGAACGCGTACGCGCAGGAGAACACGTTGCGCGTAGAGAAAAAACTCATCGAACGGTCCGGTGACTACCTGCTAGTAGACCTCACCCTCAACCTGAGCGACCTGGTGGTCCGCTCCAACCGGTCCGTCACCTACACGCCGGTCATCCAGCGGGGCGACAGCCTGAGGAGACTGCCCGCGCTGATCGTGAACGGGCGTAACCGCCAGATCTTATACGAGCGCACGGGGCGCGACATCGCCACCGACGGGGAGTTCGCTGTGCGCCGCAAGAACGGTACCGAGCAACGCTTCGACTACCACGCCCGCGTGCCTTACGCCCGCTGGATGGACGGTTCCGAGATGGCCTTGGCGATCGACGAGTGCGGTTGCGGATGGGAGGCCCTCAAGAACGACCGGAGCGCGCTCTTCCCGATCCACCTGAACCGGACCCCTCGGCCGCTCATGGCCTACGTGGCGCCGCCGGTGGAGGTGAAGAACCGGGCGAAGGAGGGTAGCGCGTTCCTCGACTTCCCCGTGAACCGCACGGAGATCCGCCCGGACTACCGCCAGAACTCGCGCGAGCTGGCGGCGATCCAAGAGACCATCGAGTCCGTGCGCGGCGATAAATACGCCACCATCACCGGTGTCAGCATAAAAGGATATGCCTCTCCCGAAGGCTCATACGCCAATAACGAACGTCTGGCCAAGGGCCGCTCCGAAGCCTTGCTGGCCTACGTGAGAGAGCGGTACGGCCTGGACGGCGCGGACACCGAGGCGAGCTACGAGGCGGAGGACTGGCAAGGGCTGGAGGCCCGCGTGGAACGCTCCTCGATGCCCGCCCGGGAGGCCCTGCTTGACGTGATCCGGGACGCTTCCATCGACGACCCGGACCGTCGCGAGGAGAAGCTGAGGGGCGTCGACGGGGGCGAGCCTTACCGCTACCTCGTAAAGGAGATCTACCCCGCCTTGCGCCACTCGGACTATAAGGTGAGCTACACCATCCGTCCGATCAGCGTGGAGGAGGCGAAGGAGTTGATTTACAACGACCCGAAACAGCTGAGCCTCGACGAGATGTTCCGCGTGGCGCAGACCTACGAGACGGGAAGCGCCGAGTTCAAGGAGGTGTTCGAGATTGCCGTGCGCATGTATCCGGACGACCCCGTGTCGAACCTCAACGCCGCCAACTCCGCCCTGCTGAACGGCGACACCGCCGCGGCGCACCGCTACCTGGCGAAGGCGCAAGAGGGACCGGAGCGTAGGCTGGCCGAGGGCGTAGCCGCTTGGCTGGAGGGCGACACCGACCGGGCGGCCACCATCTTCCGCACGCAGACGAACGACGCGCGGGTGGGCGAGCAGGCCCGGGCCAACCTGGAGCAGGTGGAGGATTGACCCGCCGCGGATGTCTTCCGAGATCTGCCGCGGACCTCGGAAGACTATTACATACAAACATACTAACTTTAATTAAACAATCTAACTATCTAACAATTAAACAACATGAAACTGAAAAGTACATTATGGGCACTCGCCTTCGCTTGCGCGGCGGTGTCTTGTTCGGACGATCTGGAGAGCGGGCCGAACGGTAACAACGGGAATGGCGAGGCGTTAGGTGAAAGCGCACTCGTAGCCGTACAGATCAATGCCGGTATCACTACGAAAGCCGGTAATGGCGAGGATGGCGATGGTTTCGAAAAGGGAGATATCGATGAAAGTGATATCAAGGACTTGACAATCTATTTATTTGAAAATAGTGGGAGTACGACTGATTTCGACTTCAAGAGCACGAGTACCCTTGTAGCGAAAGGATATACCGCGGCCACGGGATCCGAGGAAAATCCGGACGCAACCCATCCGACAACCGGAGGAACCGACCTTACTGAGACCAACCATGGCTGGCAAGCCACGATCGAGGTAACCATGAGCGACAAAGCCGCCAGTTTCGCCGGAAAAAAATACGGTGTAATCGCTATCACGAACATGGGTGGTTCTGACAAATTGCCGGCGATAGGTACGGGAACAAATCAAATCAGTACAGGTAACCAGCTGGCCAACTACTTGATTAACGATCTTCAAACCGAAAGTGGTTTTATCATGTCTTCCCATACCTTGGAAGACAACCAAAATCATGAATCTACCGTCACCTTCCCCGATCGTAGCTCCGACAATGTTCCGGAGGTTGAGGTATTCGTAGAACGCTTGGCCGCTAAAGTAAGAGTCAATGAATATAACAATAACTCAACTTTTGTTTATAACCCAACAGGCGCGACAACGGACAGGGTTGTCCTGAATAATGTAGCTATCTTCAACCAATTGAGTAGCGGATCTTATTTGCTGAAACGCGTGACAGAGGAGAACAACCAGTTCGATCCGACAACTGGCGACTTGAGCGATTTCTCTGATGCCACAAAAGACGAGTATCTAGGCGATGAGGAGGTAAACGCCAATAAATTATTACCTGTGCGCTTCGTGATCGATCCTTGGACTCGTGCGAAGACAGCAGAGAACGTAACAAACCTTGCCGCTATCAACTCCGCGACGGAAACCGGTTTCACGCCTAAGGCACTAAGTTACGACTATGCATATTGCGTGGCGAGTGGCCAAACATACCAGACCATCGGTGCGATCTGGAGCGGGTGGCAGAATGAACAGACAAAAAATATCATTCCGCTGAGTGGAAGAGAGGCGGATGACCTGACTTATCTATACACACGCGAGAATACCACTTCCAAGGCCGCGTCCTTGAACGGTTACTCTACCGGTGCCTTGTTCCAAGCCACTTATTATCCAAAACAGTGGATGGTAGTAGATGAAACCGATGGTAGCGTGGAAGCAACTAATGTCAGCAAAGAGACAGATATAGCTAAGCAAACCGCTCAAACATTCTATACCTATAACGACGATATTTTCAAGGATTACAAATCGGTATTCGCATACACCTTGGCTCGTATCTATGCGGAGGAGATAGGAGATGGCAAACAGCACCCGGGATATATCTTCTTCGACGGTTTCACGACAGCAGGATTGGGAAATATGACAGTCTCCGACTTCAAAAACTCTAAGACATTAGCCTCGGCAGCGGATCCGTTCGGTTATTTGAAGGCCTTGAAAACAGCCGTAGAGGCAGAGACGGACGGTGATAAAAAGATGAATACAGTAACAGGCGTTAAATCATTCGAGGACTTCATGGATGAAAATGGAGGCAATGACATGGTCGAGATCAATAAGCTCGTGAAAGTCTATACCAATGGCGTTTGCTACTATCCGTACTGGATCCGTCATGAGAATAATGACGATCAGCATGTGATGGGCGTGATGGAGTTTGACATCGTTCGTAACAATATCTATGATATCTCTGTTTCCGAGATCAAAGGATTAGGCCTTTCCGAGGTGGATGTCCCGGATCCGACAGACCCGGACGAGAGCGGAGACGCGCAACTGACTGTCATTCTTAACGTGAAAGACTGGGTGGTTCGCTCCAACAGTGGCGTCAGCCTGTAATCCTATTCCTCCCCTCCGGCCCTCCGCCGGAAGGGAGGAACCTATATATGCCACCGGGGAAATCCCCGCTTCCTACATACATGACCCTATAGCACGGTTGGGATTGTCGTCCTTCCCATCAGCGATTGACGGCAGGGCGGCCCCCCGGTGGACATTAAATTATCTTTGGCAGTAAACAAACAACGTTTAAACAGATATGAACAGATTCTCCAATTTATTAATCAAATCGATCGGCGCGCTGACGCTGACGGGACTCGCCGCGTGCGACTATATCCACGATGACTCCATCGCCCCTTGCGAGTACCGGCTGCGCCTCGTGTACGATTACAACATGAAATTTGCCGACGCCTTCCAACGCGAGGTGGATAAAGCCGCATTGTTTATCTGCGACAACAAGGGTAATTTTATCCGGCGGCAAGATATCGAGGGAGCGGAGTTGAAAGCGAACAGCATCGCGATGGACCTCGAGCCCGGTACTTACCAAGTGCTCACTTGGGCCGGACTGGACGAGAGCTCCTACCAATGGCCCGAGCTCACCCCCGAATCCTCCACCATCGAGGAGATTCGCGTCAAGACGCTACGGGAGGCCGACGCTACCCAACCCAATGAACTGACACCCCTCTGGCACGCGCTCGACACGCTGGTCATCACCGGCGACCGCCACGAGGAGAAAGAGATATCGTTGGCGAAGAACACCAACAAGCTGCGCGTCGTCTTGCAAGATACCGAGGGATACAGCATGGACGTGAAGGACTTCTCCTTCCGGATCGTGGCCGACAACGGATACATGGACTATGACAATACCCTGCTCGACGACGACACGATCTCCTACCTGCCCTACCATACGGAGAGCGTCGACATCGCCGCCGGATCCGCGGACGACCAGATCAACGGGAAGCCCGCCAACCAGTACGTGGCCGTGGCCGAGCTGAACACCATGCGGCTCATGGCCGGCGAGAACTACCGCCTCATCGTGCGCCACAAGGATTGGAAGAACGACGTGCTGAACGTCAACCTCAACCAATACCTCCTGCTCACCCAGATGGAGGGGCACGACATACCGGCGCAGGAATACCTGGACCGGCAGGACGAGTACTCCATCGTATTCTTCCTCACGCCTATCATTTGCCCGGACTGCCCCGATCCGGACCCCGATCCCGATCCCGATCCGGAGCCTGATCCGGACCCGACACCCGATCCGGACCCGGAAATCCCCGATCCCGAGGTGCCCATCGTAGGCTACGCCTGCTACAAGGTACAGGTGAAAGACTGGGTGATCCGACTCAACAATGGCGAACTTTAAAAACACGTAAACAAGAATGAGAAACAAACGATATTTTTCCATCCAGACAGCGGCAGTGGCGTTCACGCTACTGCTTCTGTCGTTCCTGCCCGCCTGCTCCGACGAGAACGGCGGCAACAGCCCGGACATACCCGACGGCAAGCTATACACCCTGACCATCAACTTGCGAAGCAAGGAGAACGCGCTGCCCACTTATACGAAAGCTGACCCCAACCATGACAATTTCGAGCGTCATATCCTGAACTGGTGGTTGATTATAAAAGGAAACGGCACTGATAATAAGGACTTTTATAAGTACATGACGGATGATCCTCAATCTGATAACCCGGCCGATTTCTCCGAGACCAGCGTCAAGGCAGAGCTCCCGGCCGGACAATACAAGATCTACGCCCTCGCGAACCTAAGGAGTTTGACAAACGCGCAGGAAGTGATCGAGGCTATCGAAGCTGGAACGCTTCCTACCGACAAAGGCGTATCCCTTCCCCCCATGACCCGTTTCGACGAGCAAAGCAACTACATCCCCATGACCAGTTACGGCTACGAGGTGGAAGTCAGCGAAAACACACCGGAACTGGCGATCCCCTTGATCCGCCTGATAGGCAAGGTGACACTTACCGTCACGAATTATCAAAGCAGCCCTATCACATTAAACGGACTTTCCTTAGATGGATTGCGCGCTGACGAACAGCCTATATTCTTGTTTCCTTACGATATAGACGAAGCGGGAAACCCGCGAAATTTGCTACAAGCGGATGTGCAAGAAAGCTATAAGCCAAAATTCCCCGAAGATGCATGGGGACAGACAATGTCCAAAGTTTTCGTAACGGAAGGCGAAGCGGTCGAGATCGCCAACGAAGGCGCAGTGACTTATACCTCATATGTCAACGAGACCGCCTCTCAAGGCAACTCAGACTTAACGATCACCACAAAGATAGACGGCCGTAACGACCAGCCCCAGTCATTCGATATCGACTTCATCCGCCGCAACGATTGGCTACAGATCCCGGTCAACGTGACAGACGCTGATATCGTGATCGAATTCGACCAGCAGCACATGCCGATCGGCGGCCTACCGCGATCCATCCATTTTCCATCGGGCCCCATCGTTCCGCAAGGAGCGTATGAGACAGATCATGCCGGCGATATCACGATTACTTATAGGTTAACAAACGTATCCAGCTTTATCAGCCCGGTGTTCAAGCATTATAAAGACAACTTCGTAGGCAGTGAGATCTATTCAAGTGCCGTCTTGCTGACAAATGGCGAAGAGAGCGAGCATACGAATTTGCTTATCAATACACCGAAGGATAACACTTACGCTCCTTGGTTAGACAAGAGTAAAAAAGCTTTTAAATTACCGGAGGAGAACGCGGCAGAAGGTTCTTTCAAGGTCACCGCCCAAGAGCTATCCATCGCGGCGGAAGCGACTATCCAATTAACCTTGGTTATCGTAGAGCAAGATCCCCAAACAAATGGAAATCGGGAAATCGCCCTACCTTACACCATAACCCTAAAAAATAAGGAAGGAGGTAACTCATGAAGAAACACTATACATTATATAATATAGGCAAGCTACTCATCTTGTCCTGCGTGCTCCTGCTCGGGGGAACCGAGGTGGCGATGGGGCAGATTCAGGACGAAGGTATAACTCCGGATAATACCATCGAGGAGATATTGTATGTAGTTCCTAATCAGAATATAGAAGTACGTACTCAAGATGACGGTGACAATACAGGGATGTACGGATATATCCGATGGTCTGTTGAGGATGCAAACGGAAATAAGACAATTAACGGTATATCCAATGATAATTTGACTAAGTATACCAATGGCTTAGCAACCACTTCAACCGGTACTACAGGTTCCGCCGGATATGTAACGTGTAATTTTACGCAAGCGCAAGTAAATGCAGATACGAAACTTGTTTATGAAGCCAGTTCGGTCAGAGCGGAAACAGGAAGTTCTGGTAGGGATCGCTATATCCGCCCTCGAGCGATCGGTATCCGTCACGTGTTTAAAATAAAAGATGCGAGTGAGAGGGTTGATGCATTAAGAGAAAAGCAATCTGCATTAGAAGAGTTAGGTATCAGAGAGAATAATCTTGAACCACTGCGGGAAGCCTCAGATCCTTCAAAGTATGTATTAAATGCGTATGATATCTATTTACCGGCAGGTGCCACATCAAATTTTCGTTTGCCGGAAGAATTGCGGAACTATTTCGTTCCAAATGGTAATAGATCAGCTCAAGCTCTATACGTTCGTTGGACGATCAATAGGTACGATGGAAGAACGTGGACTACTGCTACTCCTTCGATAGGCAACAACGGAAGCAACATTACGGAAGTATCCTTTAATAACAATACAACAAGAGCCTGTATCTTGGCAGAGGTTAGCAACTCAAGAAACGGTGAATGGTATCCCGTCTCTTTCCTTAACATCTCCTTGGAAAAGAGGGCTGGTGCCATGACGAAAGAAGCTTTGAATAACCTCAGTGAAGCTGAAAAGAATGCGTATAAGCATCGCTTCGAGGATGAGTTATTGGGTAACACAGCCCTCTATCAGCGAATAGAGCATATCTCTTTCGAAAAAGAAAACGAGATTTTAACGGGAAATGTTGAGAGCTATTTACGCAGTAATTTGACAGAGAATTTCACGTCTAAACCATTCACGACAGAGGATGGTAAAGCTATCGATTCCTATTACGCGTTCGCCCACCCGGAGATGCATGCGTACAGAGGTAACGAATTGAAGGTTATGAAGGGTGAATACGCTCTGTATCGAACGTTGAACTATCCGGAGATTTCAAGAGCTAGTACAAGCACTACCAAACCAAGCCAAGGTGCGACTGAGGTAAATGGCGCCTATTATACGGATTACTTTCCACAACAGTACAACAGGAGGGTTACTGACCGTCTGTGGGAAAAGACCAATGGAAGTGAATCCGGCTATTTCATGTATATAGACGCCTCGGAAATACCCGGTGTTATCGCTAAAATACCAATCAGCGGACTTTGCCCGAATACGAGTCTTATCGTAAACGCTTGGGTCTGTGACGTAACAGAGGGTAACGGCAGAACACCGGCTAATATAGGATTTACCCTAAAAGGAAAAGACAAAGATAGCGGTACGGAAACGATCTTGGCCAAATATTATAGCGGGGCATTATCTACAGCGGATGATGGTACTACCGCTCAATGGCAACAAGTCTCCTTCAAATTCTCTTTCTCGAATACAGAGATCGGTACATCCGATGAATTCGTCCTGGAAATATCCAGCAACTGTGAGAGCTCCAATGGTGCCGACTTCGGTATCGACGAGATCTCCGTATTCAAGACATTGCCGGCCATCACCTCTCAGCGCGAGGACGCTTGCGAATCCTCCGTGCTGATGGTTAGCACGGACTACCAAACGCTACAGAGTAACATGACGTGGGATATCGATTTGCATGCCATTGATGAGAACGAATTGAGCAATCCTGATTACCGTAAATACCGCTACGGCTTGATGGGCAACGATCCTTATGCGCCGGTGGACGATATCTTGCACTCGAATGTCGGTAATGTCTACTTCGCTTTTACGGAGAAAGAAAGCAACGGTAAAGTAGGCAACTGGATCGTGCTTAACAAGGACTTGACATCGAATCCAGAATTGTCAGACTTGGGCTTGCAATATACCATGCGCGTGGCCGTACAGACAGATATGAATTCCGTAGGAGCGGATGGTCCGATGATCCCCGACAACCCCGAGGATGCCAAGAGAAGCGAGATCATCATGAACATACGTGCCATGAACGATTTCCTGGAGGATGTGAAACGTGATTACTGGAAGGATCACGCAGACGATGGGCATGTGAAAGAGTTGGAGCAGTTGATCGGAGAGTTATGTGTATTGGAACCATCTACTGGTAGTGAAGCTGATGGTGCCGAGGATCCGAAAAGGATTAAAGACGATAGTTTCAAGACGGACGCAATTATAAGCAACGCAGCAGTCACTATAAATGGTGTGGAAAAAAGATTAGGAGACGAATACGAGAAAGCCGTAGTAGATCTATACGCCTGCTTGGAAATCCCTCGCATCCGCTGTCCGTGGCGCAGTGAAGACAACACGATCTTGTATCTGAGCGAGATTGACGTGCATAATACCGACCTGCGTTTCGCCGGAGAGAAATATAAAGACGGAGACGAGGAGAAGGTCGCTAGCGGTGAATACTATGTCGTATTGTTTAGCGCGAGACAAATCGCGACAGCCAATGGTGAGGAAGAGCAGGTCCTCGATCTGGATAGCGAGTGCGCTTTGAAGAATACAATCTATGTGATGCCTTCCACTACGATCGCCGTGCAAACGGAGACGGATGATAACGTGATCGCCTGTGTAGGCAGTATTCAATCAGTGAATGCCAACTTACGGGTAGCGAGAGTTGACGAGGTCGGTAATATCGTAAGTCCTGATTTGGTCTCTTTCGAGGAGGCATATCCAAATCATAGTTATACCTTTGATTGGTACTTAGGGACAGAGGAGCAGTTTGCTGCTATTTGTCAGGATGTAGGAATTGGAAATTTGCCTTTAGAAGATCTGCAAGATATTATCGGCAAACTGCGGAAAGGATTACCGGAAAATGAGTCTACCGAAAGATTTGATGTGGATGACGTAACTCGTTCATCATTGGATGACAAAGAAAAGAGTCTATTGATAAGACTTTTAGGCGGCAATGGATACGAACCTTTGCTGGCCTCGGGAAATGGAGAAGTACAGTTCCGCTTTGTGGAGCAAGTTTACGCCATGCCTTATATTCCGGATATCGAGTCTATAAGAGAGGACGCGGGGGGAAATCAGACTGTCTTGACAAGAAGTTTCTGCGCGGAAGGAGAATGGATTCCCTTGGCGGAGGGTACGGATGTGCCGGAATTGAATGTCGGATTCCCCGATGTCGATTACACCGCTGTAAGCTTGACCAACGTCCCGTTGCGTTTGGGACTTGTCAATTTGAAGGACAATAGTCGTGAATTGACGATCCCGATCCAAAACAAGATAGATTTTGGCGTAGAAGGAGAGAACCATGTATTGAGAGCGCTCAATAGTCTTGAAAAAAAGAAAGTCTTCTTGCAAAGGAGTGGAGATCTTTATGAGGAAGTGGGAGAGTTAATCTCGCTCTTTGCCCAAAACAGGGAGTCCGGGGACGGAAATAGCTTGACGTTGAAATTTAATATGACTGAATCGGAGGTTGAGGGCCTCTTCAAGGAAGGAGAAACCTATTCCTTATACATCCCCTTCGGCGAATATGAAAACGAGGACGCTACGCAGCCTATTGAGGGCTCCTGCGAGGGAACGGCTTACTTGCAAATCAAGATCGTTCCCGAGTACCTGACTTGGGAAGGTGAGGCCGATGCCGTTTGGTATAACGATAACAACTGGAATCAATCCACGAAAGCGGATTTGTATATGGGTAATAAAGACCAAACAGACGCCAACAGTGATGATGACGTGACGAACGCCTTTACCCCGCTGTACTTCACGAAGATCACGATTCCGGAGAATAAGATATTGAACTTATCCCCAGAGAATGGTGGAACATTGGATCTTGGAACAACCACCAATATCCAATACGACATGGCCGTTAACAACACAGGAGCCGGCAATTCCATAGAAGTCGTTCCCTACTACGGCAACAAGGTAGACCAAATCTACTTCAAGCCGGAAGCGAAGTTGATGAATCAACACCGGCTGGATTATGTGAAGGCTTGGGTAGAATTCGAGATTGCCAACAACGCGAAACGCTGGATGGCCTCCCCGCTGCAAGACGTGTACGCCGGGGATATCTACGCTCCTAAAGCAAACGGTAAGGAAGATACGGAAGCATTCAAGGATATCGAGTATAATACGGACTCCTACAGCCGCTGGACCCCGGCCTTCTATCAAAAGGCGTGGAATCAGGCGATCGAATATGCGACGGACAATGAAGGAAACAGAGAATCTGTAGCAGCCGTTCAATCCAACTGGAGCATCGAATACAATGACGTAAGTGTTCCTTACACGATCGGTAAAGGTTTCTATTTGAGCGTGGAGGATGTACCTGCCGGAAATGGAGGTGATGGAACAGCCTTGGTACGCCTTCCGAAAGCGGACGCTGTTACAGACTATAAATATGAGGAGGCTACGAAAGCATCCGTTTTAAGAGCGGATGACACTTCCAAAGCTAACTCCGGAAGACTGGTTGAATTATCATCAAATGATTCCTATATACTTACATTGGATAAGGACGTAGATGGTGACGGTACCCACTTCTTGGTAGGAAACCCGTTCATGACGTATCTGAATATGGAAACCTTCTTGGATGTAAATAAAGAGGTATTAGCCCCCAAATACTGGACATTGGCAAACGGCGCACCGGATGCCTCGGTAGGCACACCGGACGTAGACTTTGAGGGTGGAAACACGAATGGCACGGTAGCCCCGATGCAAGCATTCTTCGTGGAGCTGAAGAGCGACGCAGCAAAGGCAAGTACAGATGCGAACATCACCTTCACCCCCGCCATGATGTCGGCAACCGGAGCATCCGCGACCGAGGCGACCACCAAATCCGCCTCCGCCACCAACCCGGTCATCACCCTGACCGCCGAGCGCGGCGACGTGAAGAGCAAGGCCAGCCTGCTGACCTACGACAAGGCCGACAACGGCTATAAGGCCGACGAGGACGCGGTCGTACTCCTCGACTCCGAGCTGGACGCACCGATGGTCTACACCGTATCCGGCAGCAAGGCGGCGCAGGTGAACGCCGTGAAGTCCATCCGAAACATCGGCCTCGGTGTCTATAACGAGACCAACGACGAGGTGACGCTGACCATCGAGGGACTCAGCCGCCTGGCCGAGCCGCTCTACCTCTACGACGCCCATACACGCAAGAGCGTGAAACTGGAAGACGATAGCTACAGCCTGCAAGTAGCCGGCGACAGCCACGGACGTTACTTCCTTCGCGATAGCGAGCTAGGATCCGAGCTGGAGAACACGATCTCGATCTACTCCGCACGACGCGGACAAGTGATCGTCTCCTCCCTCCGGCCGGTGAAGGAGATCAAGGTATTCGGCCTGAACGGTTCGCAAGTGCGTCAGTTCTCCGTGAACACGACGCAATACAGCTTCGACCTGCCCGCCGGTATCTACATGATCCACGCCAGCGACGGCGAGCAAGCCCATACGGAGAAAGTAATCGTTCGATAAATCAATCTACCTAATTATCTTAAACAAGCAGAAAGCCCCGGTGCCCTTTGCGGCATCGGGGCTTTCTCATTTCCCCCCCTCCCCCAACCGCCGCCGGCAAACACCGGTATAGGCATCGGGCCAAAACAGTAGTGGCGTAAGCCCACACCGATAGTGCTTACGCCACATGCCGATACCGATAGTTTCTTTAATGGCCTGCCCCTTAGTATTCCCGATACAAACAGTACTTTTGTCATAAATCCCGGAAGGAGGCTGTCATCACATGCTAGTGTTTTCTGCTCAAACATGCGCGAAGTGTGCAAATTCCTTCACAAAGTTCTTTGTTATAAAGAATGTTTGATTACTTTTGCAACGCAAGATTAATAAATAAGTAGAAGTATTATATCAATATAAAAATCTAATATTCCTATATAAAATGAGTTTAAGAATTATTGTTTTAGCGAAACAGGTCCCGGATACACGAAACGTGGGAAAGGACGCCATGAAAGCGGACGGTACGATCAATCGCGCCGCCTTGCCTGCGATCTTTAACCCGGAAGACCTGAACGCGTTGGAACAAGCGTTACGCTTGAAAGACGCTTACCCCGGGACAACAGTTACGCTGCTGACGATGGGCCCGGGACGTGCCGCCGAAATCATCCGCGAGGGTTTGTATCGTGGTGCTGACGGCGGTTTTTTGTTGACCGACCGTGCGTTTGCCGGAGCCGACACGCTAGCCACATCCTATGCGCTTGCCACGGCTATCAAGAAAATCAACGATTATGATATTATCATCGGTGGTCGCCAAGCGATCGACGGCGATACGGCACAGGTAGGTCCGCAAGTCGCCGAGAAATTGGGACTGACCCAGATCACGTATGCCGAGGAAATCCTGAACGTAGATAAAGAGGCCGGACGTATCACCGTAAAACGTCATATCGACGGGGGTGTCGAGACCGTGGAAGGTCCGCTTCCGATCGTAATCACCGTGAATGGTTCCGCCGCTCCCTGCCGTCCTCGTAACGCGAAGTTGGTACAGAAGTACAAATACGCCATGGGCAAACAGGAACGGAACGCACAACCCGCCTGTCACCAAGATGGAGAACCGACCGTTCGCTACCCGGAATTGTACAAGACCCGCCCGTATCTGGATATCCAGGAATGGAGCGTGGCCGACGTGAATGGAGACTTGGTTCAATGCGGCCTTAGCGGTTCGCCGACGAAGGTAAAAGCGATCCAGAACATCGTCTTCCAGGCCAAGGAAAGCAAGACGATCTCCGGTTCCGACCAAGATGTAGAGGATTTGATTGTCGAACTGTTAGCTAACCACACCATCGGATAAGATTATGAACAACGTATTTGTATATTGTGAGATAGAAGGCACGAACGTTGCCGATGTAAGTCTTGAGCTTCTGACCAAAGGTCGTAAACTAGCCAATCAATTAGGCTGTGGGCTGGAAGCGATTGTTGCCGGCTCCGGTCTTGAGGGTGTAGAGAAACAAGTATTGCCGTTTGGCGTCGACAAGGTTCATGTGTTCGACGCTCCGGGTCTGTTCCCTTATACGTCACTTCCCCATTCTTCCATCTTGATTAATTTGTTCAAGGAGGAGAAACCGCAGATCTGCTTAATGGGCGCTACGGTGATCGGTCGCGACTTGGGTCCTCGTGTATCCTCGGCCTTGACAAGCGGCTTGACAGCCGATTGTACCTCTTTGGAGATCGGCTCGCACGAGGATAAGAAAGCGGGTATCACCTACGAGAACTTATTATATCAGATCCGTCCGGCGTTCGGTGGTAACATCGTAGCCACGATCATCAACCCGGAACACCGCCCGCAAATGGCGACCGTTCGTGAGGGCGTGATGAAAAAGGAAGTCCTTGACGAGAACTATAAAGGCGAAGTGATCCGCCACGACGTAGCGAAGTATGTCCCCGAGACAGACTATGTGGTGAAGGTGATCGACCGTCATGTAGAGAAAGCGAAGCACAACCTGAAAGGCGCTCCGATCGTAGTGGCCGGAGGTTATGGCGTAGGCTCCAAGGAGAACTTTAATTTATTGTTCGATTTGGCGAAAGAGCTTCACGCCGAGGTAGGCGCCAGCCGTGCGGCTGTCGATGCCGGTTTCTGCGACCACGACCGTCAGATCGGTCAGACCGGTGTCACGGTGCGTCCGAAATTGTATATCGCTTGCGGTATCTCCGGGCAGATCCAACATATCGCCGGCATGCAAGACGCCGGTATCATCATTTCGATCAATAATGATGAGAACGCCCCGATCAACACGATCGCCGATTACGTAATCAATGGTACGGTAGAAGAGGTGATTCCTAAGATGATTAAGTATTACAAAAAGAACAGTAAGTAAAGATGGCTAATTATTATACAGACATACCGGAACTCAAGTATCACTTGAACAATCCGATGATGGAACGTATTTGCGAGCTGAAGGAACGCGAGTACAGAGACAAGGAAGAGTTCGACTACGCGCCGCAAGATTATGCCGATGCGATAGACTCGTACGATAAGGTGCTGGAGATTACCGGAGAGATCACCGGAGAGATTATCGCCCCTAACGCGGAAGGCGTAGATGCCGAAGGTCCTCACTGCGCGAATGGCCGTGTGGAATATGCTTCCGGCACGAAGCAGAACCTCGACGCGATGGTAAAAGCCGGTTTGAACGGTATGACGATGCCTCGCCGTTTCGGTGGCTTGAACTTCCCGATCACGCCGTACACCATGTGCGCGGAGATCGTAGCGGCGGCTGACGCCGGCTTCGGTAATATCTGGTCATTACAGGATTGTATCGAAACCTTATATGAGTTCGGCAACGAGGATCAGCACAGCCGTTTCATCCCACGTATCTGCGCAGGAGAAACCATGTCTATGGACCTGACCGAGCCGGACGCTGGCTCCGACCTGCAATCCGTGATGCTAAAGGCTACCTTCGACGAGAAAGAGAATTGCTGGCGGTTGAACGGCGTAAAACGATTCATCACGAATGGCGACGCGGATCTTCACCTCGTATTGGCCCGTTCCGAGGAAGGTACCAAGGATGGACGTGGTTTGTCCATGTTTATCTACGACAAACGGGAAGGGGGCGTAAACGTACGCCGTATCGAGAATAAATTGGGAATCCACGGCTCTCCTACTTGCGAGTTAGTTTACAAGAACGCGAAAGCAGAGCTTTGTGGCGATCGCAAACTGGGCTTGATCAAATACGTGATGGCCTTGATGAACGGCGCACGCCTAGGTATCGCCGCACAATCGGTAGGCCTCAGCCAAGCCGCTTACAACGAAGGATTGGCCTACGCCAAAGACCGCAAGCAGTTCGGTAAGGCAATCATCGACTTCCCTGCTGTTTACGACATGCTCGCCATCATGAAAGCGAAGCTGGATGCCGGACGTGCGTTGTTATACCAAACCGCTCGTTACGTTGATATTTACAAGGCACTGGACGACATCGCCCGTGAGCGTAAACTGACTCCGGAAGAGCGTAAGGAACAGAAGCAATACGCCAAATTGGCGGATTCTTTCACCCCGTTGGCAAAAGGTATGAATTCCGAATACGCCAACCAGAATGCCTATGATTGCATCCAAATACACGGAGGTTCCGGTTTTATGATGGAGTATGCTTGCCAACGTATCTACCGCGATGCCCGTATCACCTCCATCTATGAAGGCACGACGCAATTGCAGACCGTAGCGGCCATACGTTACGTGACAAACGGGTCTTACCTAGCTACCATCCGTGAATTCGAGGCGATCCCTTGCTCTGCCGAGATGGAACCGCTGAAGGCTCGTTTAGTAGAGATGGCTAATAAGTTCGAGGCTAGCATGGCGAAAGTAAAAGAGTCTCAAGATCAGGAATTACTCGATTTCGTGGCTCGCCGCTTGATGGAGATGGCCGCTGATATCATCATGGCTCATCTATTGATCCAAGATGCGACGAAAGCGCCGGAGCTGTTCGCTAAGTCCGCGGTTGTTTACACCAATTACGTAGAGGCTGAGATTGAGAAACATCAGGGTTATATCGGACGATTCAACCCAGAAGAATTGATCTCATACAGACAACGATAAACAACTATCATTCTACATAACAAAGAAGGCGAGACTTGATTATCAACCAGATAGAAGCCTCGCTTTCTTTATTTATTACAATGGGCATTATAAGCTCCTTATACTGGGCATTATAAGCCGCTTACGATGGGCATTGTCAGTTGCTTATAATGGGCATTGTAATTTTCCTATATCGCCAAAGTATCCATTGCATACCACCTCGCAAGGAGAGATATCCAAGGAAAGCCATCCATAACGCATGATTTCCCATCGATCGATAAAACAGGTAATACATAATAAAGAAAGTAGCCGAGGCCACGAGCATCGAGTAAAGCATCTGGCGTGTAGCCGTGGCCCCGATAAAGATACCGTCCCAAAGGAAAGCGGAGAATCCGCATAAAGGGATCGCCAATACCCAATAGAAATAATCTCCGGAAGACTCAATGACCGAGGTATCGTTCGTTAACAGTCCCAGAAAATCCTTTCCCAAAAACGCATAAAGAATCGTGAATGATAAAGAGAGGCCAATTCCCCACAGAAACAACAAACGAATGCACTTACGTAACCCCACATCGTTTTTAGCCCCAATAAACCGGCCGGCTAATGCCTCTCCCGCATAAGCGAAACCATCCATTATATAAGAGAACAAGGTAAACAACTGCATCAACAAGGTATTTACGGCCAATATCACATCCCCTTGTCTCGCACCTGTAGAGGTAAAGAAGGTAGTAACAGCGACCAAGCACAAGGTCCGGAAAAATATATCACTATTGACCGAGAAGAAGCGACGCATCGCCTCCCCACCCCAAAGACCGTCCCAATCGATATACGCTTTCAGACGCCCATAATATTTCAACCAAAGAGCAAACGCCATGAAGAGGCCCGCATATTGGGCGATCAGTGTTCCCAGCGCTACACCTTCCACCTTCATACCCAGCACAAACACGAAACATAGGCTGGCCACAATATTCACGATATTCTGCGTGATAGCGATAAACATCGGGAAACGAGAATTCTGCATACCGATGAACCAACCGGCAAAGCCATATAAACCCAATACGGCCGGCGCTCCCCAAATACAGATATTAAAATAAAGAGAGGCCCATCGCTTCACCTCCTCCGTCGCGTCGATCAAAACAAACGCACCCCTCAGGATCGGGGATTGAAGGATCCAAAGCCCGAGGGAGATCAAAAGCCCTACCCCGACAGCCCGCAGCAAGGTCCGGACGACCTCCGTCAAGTCCCGTTTCCCGTAGGCTTGGGCGGTCATACCACTTGTCCCCATCCGGAGAAAGCCGAATATCCAATAGATCATGTTAAACAGCATCCCGCCCACGGCGATCGCCCCAATGTACGACGCCGATCCCAGATGCCCTACGATCGCCACATCCACCAGGCCCAACAAAGGCACGGTTATATTGGAGACGATAGAAGGTATGGCCAGCTGAAGTATTTTCCGATTCATATCCTATCCTAAATTTATCCTACGCAAGAAATTATAAACGTCACTTGATAACCCGGCACAGAGCGCTGCGCCAAACAAAGATCCCCGCCTTGCCGCACCATCATCTGCCGGGAAAGCGACAAGCCGATACCGGAACCCGTCCTTTTAGTCGTGAAGAAAGGAATAAAAATCTCCCGTTCGATAGCCACCGGAATAGGCGCACCATTGTTGCTGACCCACAACCCCTTCTTCCAACGCACATCCACGGTCGTAGCCCCTGCCTCGCAAGCATTCCGGATCAGGTTAATCAGCACTTGCCGCAACATATTCTGATCCGTACACATCGTAGCAGACAAAGGGATGGAAAGATGCCACTCTAAATCGGGATAAAGAGCCCGGATCCCTTCCATAAAATCATTCAAATAGACCTCTCCGATAACAGGTTCTTGCAGTTCCGCCAGTTTCCGGTAGCTGTCCACGAACAGGGCAAGTCCCCGGCTGGTATCGTGAATGGCACGGATCCCCTCCTCGTAAACCGTCCCGGCAATCGCGGGATGCTCCAGATAGGCCTGGCTGATACTGGCGATAGGCGTAGTGGCATTCATAATCTCATGCGTAAGCACACGGGTCAGCCGTTGCCACGATTCCACCTCATTGCGGGCAAGCAACTGCCCGATGTCCCTGCCCGTCTCGTTAAGGGCCTCTTGCAACGCCCGCTCCCCGAAGAACAGGCCTTTCACAGGAAGACGAAACGTAAATTCTTGGTTACGAATCGCCTCACGCATCAGATGCGCCCGGTCTCTCAACAATACCTGATGGCGGTAGAACCATCCGATAAAGAGAACGACAACGACTCCCAAAGTGCCTATCAACATCATCGCTTTTTTATTTTAGCATACAACGTCTGCCGGGTAATTCCCAACAATTCGGCGGCCCGGCTGATATTGCCGTGGCAACACTCCACCACCTTGCTCACATGTTCCGCCTCGACCTGTTCCAATGGAACCACTTTACGCCCGGCATCAATCGCATCTTTTAAGACACGGATCAGCTCTTGATTATCCCACGGCTTGGCAACAAAGTCTGCCGCCCCCATCTTCAAACCACGCACCGCCAACTTGATATCAGCATATGCCGTCACCAGTACCACCGGGATAGCCGGATGCTTCTTGTGGATCGCCCGAAGCCAAAGCAAGCCGTCTTGTCCGGAGTTTCCCCCTTGCGTGAAGTTCATGTCGAGCAAAATCCCGTCCACCACCTCTTGTGCCAATACCGTAAGAAGCGTGTCGGGAGAAGCGAGTGTCAATACCCTGTCAAACTCACCGGCCAAGCAGATCTTGACCGCCGTAAGAATCGCCGGATTGTCATCTACCACCAATATTGTCCCGTAATTCGCCATATCCGATTCGTTTGTTTTCCTTTATCTCTTTTATCGGGGATAAAGGTACGGAAAAAGGCTGTATGAATATCATACAAGCGGGTGTATGATTTTCATACAAACTACCGCAACCGGGCATCCAAGCCCTTGCCAGATGCCAACCGCTCTATACCTTTGTATCAAAAACAAGCAAAATATGAAATCGTACTTTACCTTTCTCGACCGCAACAAACTCTACACAGCCATCCAGTTCTTCGGATTAGCTATCGCACTGGGAGTTGTCATCCTTCTGACCTCGTATGCTGACACCGAATTTAATATCGGTAACAATCAATCGTACTCTCACCAATTATATGCTGTCGGCTATGGAGATGGGATCGGTATGACAACCGAGACTGCCCCGGAATTGTTCCCTTCCATTCCGGAAATAAAAGAGTGGACACACCTGATCCATATTGAAGCGGCCGACTTCATGGTAGACAACCAATATTATCAAGTAAACGGCATCGCGGCAGATCCTAATTTTTTCCAGATGCTCAACTATACGCTCATCGGATGCGACCGCAACAAAGCACTGATCGGAACAGACGAGGTCATCCTCTCCGAGCCATTCGCCCACAAAGTATTCGGGAATGAAAATCCGATCGGCCGTACCGTGATGTACTTGAACCAGACACCGCTACGGGTCATTGGGGTTCTCCCGGCTTTCAGCTCGACAGAGCTGTTGAAACCGATAGACATCTTGATTCCTTTCAAACTGGCAGAAAAGGATTATGCATGGATGGACAGTTATGGTTCAACGCAAATACTCATTACGTTGGAAGAAGGGGTAACTCCCGATGTTGTTACCCGTAAACTACTCGATAAGTATAAAGGCTATTGGGAATACTGGAAAGAAGACAACAGCACGAACAGGCTTTTTTGGGGTTCTTCGGTGACACGCATGGACGAGATTTATTTCTCTCCCCTGAACCAATACGGCCCTTTCCGTAAAGGGACACGGAAACAGGTACAAATCTTGTTCTCGTTGGCATTCGTGTTGCTCCTCTCGGCTATCTTCAATTACATCAACCTAACTGTATCGCAAACCAGCAAACGAGCCCATGAAATGGCAACCCGCCGGTTGATGGGTGACTCGGCGGGGCAAATCGTATTGCGCTACCTCGCAGAGTCCGCCATCTTCACAACCGGTTGTTTCATCGGCGGTTGCTTAGTTGCCGTCATCACAAAGCCCTATTTCGAGTACTTGCTCTCCACCCGGATCGCTTTGGTCTCTTCACCGGCGATGGTAGCCTATTCGCTGTTACTATGGGTAGGAATCGCCGGCATATCGGGATTGTTACCAGCCATCATCACCTACAAATACAGTCCGATAGATATCGTAAAAGGAAATTTCCGCATGCACAACAAGCAACTGTTCAGCCGCTTGTTCATCATCGTGCAGAATGTCATCAGCACGGTACTCATCACCTTGGGACTCACCATGGCCTTCCAAATATACCACCTTGCCACCCTGCCGACCGGTTATAATACAGACCTAGTATTCGTCAAGACATGGGACTTGGGACACACCTACGACAAGCAAGTCATCCTCCAGAAACGTTTACAGGCATTACCCCAAGTGACAGAAGTAGCATTGGCACGAAGACTGCCTTTCTTCACTGGTCACGATGGTGTACTGCAATCGGAAGAAGAAGGATACTCGTGGCTCCACCTTTCGGATATGGACAGCGCCGCATTCCGGCTGTTGGGCTTCGAAGTGGTAGAACGTTGGTCTGACCCACTGCCCGGCATGGTTTGGGTAACGGAAGAGACTTGCCGTCGTTACCAGCTTTCATCCGGCAGACCCCATTTTGGAAAAAATAGCGACAAGGGCGGCTATCGATACAACGTCTGTGGTGTCATCCGCAACTATCGTTCGCTGGGCGCGTTGAACACACCCCAACCCGATTCGCATGGAGCCGTTATGGTGTTGAACCCACAAGGCTACATCATCCATCAAATCGTCAAGGCACAAGGCGATCGGGCGGAAGCCTTAGCCGCCATCCGCCGCACTTGCAGGGAAGTGTCCAATGAAGTGATCGGGATGCCGAAAGACTTGGAAGCCGATTATATCGACGATTATATGGACAAGGATTTAACCCATGAGAAGAACACGTTGATGCTTGTCCTTTGCTTCATGACCATCTCCATCCTCATCTCTGCCTTGGGACTGCTGGCCATGTCGATAAGCTACACCGAACAGCAAAGCAAACGGATCGCCTTGTGCAAGGTGATGGGAGCCGAGACAAGTGGCGCGGTATGGGAACTTTCCAAACGATTCATGGCACTCTCGTTGCTTGCCGCCTGTTTCGCCCTGCCCATCAGCGTGAAAGCGGTTCAAATCAGTTTAGAGTCGTTCTATAACCGCATCGCCTTCCCGTGGTATCTCATAACTGCGGCAGTTTTGGCAACCATAGCCATCGCTTTCGTGTCAATCATCGGGCAAACCCTAAAAGTCGCCCGCCGTAACCCCATCAAAAGTATCCGGACCGAATAAAAGCAACATTCTATAATAGGTATACATTCTCACAAAAACAAGACAAGTCATGATTCAAATAAAGAACCTCAGCAAAAACTTCCGGACGGAAGAAGTAGAAACCATCGCGCTCAATGGCATAAGCATGGAAGTGAAAAAGGGCGAGTTCATCGCCATCATGGGACCCAGCGGATGCGGCAAATCAACCCTGCTGCATATTCTCGGCCTGCTAGATAACCCGGACGAGGGCAGCTATCTATTAGAAGGCGAAGAGGTGGGACACCTAAAGGAGAAAGACCGTACACGCTATCGCAAGGGACGCATTGGTTTCGTCTTCCAAAGCTTCAATCTCATTGACGAGCTTACAGTCGAGGAAAACGTAGACCTCCAATTGAAATACCTCGGCATCCCCAAGGCTGAGCGCAAACAACAAGTACTCGACATCCTGCGCAAAGTACGCCTCAGCCAACGTGCCAAACATTATCCGCAGCAACTCTCCGGCGGCCAGCAGCAACGTGTCGCCATCGCTCGCGCCGTCGTAGGTAAACCGATGCTGATATTGGCGGACGAACCGACTGGAAACCTCGACTCTAAAAACAGTCTTGAAATTATGAAATTACTCAGTCAACTGAATGCCGAAGGGACTACGATCGTCATGGTGACACACTCGCAACATGATGCGACCTACGCCGACCGTATCATCAATCTCTTCGATGGGCAAATCGTCGACGAGCTGGAAGGAAAACTTTAGCCTCTTCACACAAAAACGAAGGCCGCGGGATTCACATCCGACGGCCTCCTACACTAACCCTTAACTTTAACCAATGAAAAACAATAATCTACTACATTTATTTCAATGCAGCTAAAGCCGCATCGTAATTCGGCTCGGTAGTAATCTCGGGAACAAGTTCCTCATAAACCACCTTACCAGCTCCATCGACCACTATCACGCCACGGGCTAATAACCCTTTCAGCGGACCGTCTACCAGAAGCATCCCGTACTTATCCTCAAAACATGAACACCGGAACACAGACAATGTAATCACCTTATCAATACCTTCCGTAGTACAGAAACGTCCATGCGCAAAAGGTAAATCTTTAGAAACAGCTAATACTACCGTATCCGGATGCGAAGCGGCTTCTTTATTGAAGCGTCTTACCGAGGCCGCACATACACTTGTATCCAAGCTCGGGAAAACATTTATCACCACTTTCTTTCCTTTCAAGTCGCTTAACGACAATTCGGATAAATCACTTTTTACACCCTTGAAGTCCGGAGCCTCTGTCCCAACTTTCGGCAACTCGCCGTTCGTATGAATCTCGTTACCTTTTAATGTTACTTTTGCCATCTTTGTATGTAAATTTAATAGTCTTACTTAAGTTGGCTGCACAAATATAAGCAGCTTTCTGTCGATAAAACAAACGAAAATAAACAATGTTCTTTTATTTAACTCTATTTAACCACTGTTGCAAAATACAGATTACCTATCTTTGACGTCAAAATCAAAAACAGATGGATTGGATTATTATCGGCGGACTTCTTATAATCATCGTGATGCAAATCCTTTTGCGTCCTAAACAGCTAAATAATAACAAAGAAGACCTGGAAAAGTTGCTAAACGAGATACAACACTCGTTCGACCGTATCGAGAAAAACTTTAGGGAAGACTTCCGCCTGAACCGGGAAGAAAGCCGTTTGGTAGCGAAAGATAACCGAGAAGAACTGGCTCATTCCATGAACGAGTTCAGGGAAGCTTTCGAACGTGGTATCGATTCTTTTAACAGGTTGCAGAAAGAGAAATTCGCCGCCTTGGACGAACGCCAGCAGAGATTAGTGGATAACACGGAAAAAAGACTGGAAGAAATCCGAGTCACCGTAGACGAGAAACTTCAAAAGACATTGAACGACCGTATCGGGCAATCTTTCCGTTTAGTCACCGAACAATTAGAAAGTGTACAAAAAGGACTGGGCGAGATGCAAACCTTAGCGCAGGATGTAGGAGGATTAAAACGGGTACTTAGTAATGTTAAGACCCGGGGAAATATCGGGGAGATCCAACTCAGTATGTTATTGGAGCAGTTATTGGCCCCCGAGCAGTACGAGGCGAACGTGCGTACCCGGAAAGGTTCGGACGCTGTCGTTGAATTCGCAGTCAAGCTCCCCGGGCGGGATGATGCCCGAGAATTCGTATACCTTCCCATAGACGCTAAATTTCCGAAAGATGTATACGAACAGCTCCTAGACGCTTACGATGCCGCAGATTCCCAAGCGATCGAGACAGCCGGAAAATTATTGGAGACAACGATCAAGAAGATGGCTAAAGATATTTCGGACAAATATCTGGCGCCTCCCGCCACGACCGATTTCGGCATTATGTTCCTGCCGTTCGAGGGCATTTACGCCGAGGTCGTACGCCGTTCCGCTTTATTGGAGGACTTGCAGCGAAACTACAAGGTAGTCGTAACAGGTCCCACTACCCTAGCGGCCATACTAAACAGTTTACAAATGGGCTTCCGTACATTGGCGATCCAAAAGCACTCAGGGGAGGTATGGACGATCTTAGGGGCCGTGAAAAAAGAATTCGAGAAAGTAGGCGGTATGCTCGAGAAAGCCCAAAAGAACTTGCAAACCGCCAGCGGGCAAATAGAAGAGGTTTTAGGTACCCGTACCCGTGCCATCCAACGTAAACTCAAAGACGTAGATACGCTTAGTGACCGTGAGGCCCGAGCTATCCTTCCCGAGATCGGAATATTAACAGAAGAAGACGAAAAAACAGAATCATGAAAAAGAGACAAATACCCCACACATACGTAATTATCTTTTACATCATCTTATTTTGCGCCATATTGACATGGGTTATTCCCGGTGGGCAATATACGGAAAGTATCAGCCCGGACGGAGAGCGAACCGTTGTATATGAATCCGTGGAAAGCGTACCTCAGACTTGGGAAGTACTCTCCGCCTTTTATAAAGGATTTGTAGACAAGGCGGATATCATTGTCTTTATCCTTATCATCGGTGGTGCATTCTGGATCGTGAACGACAGTAAGGCATTTGATATCGGAACAGTCAGTTTCCTGCGGAAAGCACGCAAAATGGAGAACAACCCTATCCTTCGTAAAATAGGTGTGGACAATTTCTTATTAACTGCTATCATGCTACTTTTCAGCCTATTCGGAGCCGTATTCGGGATGAGTGAGGAAACCATCGCTTTTTGTCTGGTCTTGGTCCCGATGGCGATATCTATGGGGTACGATTCCATAACTGGCGTATGTATGGTTTTTATAGCGGCGGGATTAGGTTTCGCCGGGGCGATTTTAAACCCTTTCACGATCGGTATAGCGCAAGGCTTGGCGGGGATTCCTCTTTTCTCCGGTATCGAGTATCGCATCGTTTGCTGGTGTATTATCAATGTGGTAGGCTTCACATGGATATTGCGTTATGCCGCCAAGGTAAAAAAGAACCCTCAATTGTCACCAGTCTATGAGGATGATCAATATTGGAGAGATTTGCATAGTACCAATTCCTTGGAAATCGTATACAGAACCCCGAAAGCCGCATGGATCAGTTTCGTCCTATTGGCTATCGTACTCGTTATCTTTTCGTTCTATTACCCCCAGACATCCTTAAAAATAGGAAATAGCGTAATCAAGGGACTACCCTTAATTCCGATTCTTAGCGTAGCGTTCGTGATCAGCTCGATATTTGCCCTACGGAAAACCGTGCACTTATATATATTGAACCTTTTATTCTTCACGATCTTTTTCTTGATAACAGGCGTAATGGGCTACGGTTGGTATATTATGGAAATAGCGACCTTGTTCTTCGCCTTGGGCATAGCGGCGGGAATTGCCAATGGACGCGATCCGAATGAGCTTGTGAAACTATTCTTAGAGGGCTGCAAGGATATTATGAGCGCCGCCTTGGTTGTCGGCTTAGCTGGAGGTATTATCGTAATCCTGCAAGACGGTAAAGTGATCGATACGATTCTCTTTAACCTAGCGAAAGGGATGGAAGGTTTGGGACAAGTAGCTACGGTCGGGATGATGTACGTTATTCAAACGCTTATCAATTTAGTTATTCCTTCCGGAAGTGCCAAAGCGGCCCTCACCATGCCTATCATGGCCCCATTCTCGGAGTTGATCGGTTTATCCAAGCAAGCCACCGTCATGGCCTTTCAGTTTGGCGATGGCTTCACGAACCTGATAACTCCCACATCTGGTGTTCTGATAGCGGTTCTAGGAGTAAGCCGTATTCCGTATGATAAATGGTTCAAATGGGCATGGAAATTCATCCTTGTCCTAGTGATCCTAGGATTCCTATTATTGATCCCAACGGTATTGATCCCGATGAACGGCTTTTAATCGATATAGCTTTGCGCCTTCCGCAATAGGCTTCCGTGATCCATCACGCCGGAAGAGCGCCATACGATCTCACCTTTCTTAAAGATGATCAAAGTGGGTACGGATTGGATCCTCAACTGTGTGGCAAGTGCCTCGTTCTTATCTACATCAATTTTAAGGACACGCACTTGTCCCGCCAACTCCTTCCCCAATGCCTCGACCGTCGGACTCAACACCTTACACGGGCCGCACCATGTCGCAAAAAAATCCACCAATACAGGTTTATCCCCTTTAATGATATCGTCAAATGTTTCCATCTTATCTACTTTTTAAATATTTACAATCTGTTTAATCTCAAATACAGGAATCCTGCTTAATAGCCCTTATCCCATCAAAAACAAAATTATGAAATTCTATCTCGAAATCTTCTATATAATAACCGATAGATAACACTCAAAGTTTTCCATAAAAGATCAATAAACAACGATCAAAACAAGCAAAAGAAAAAAACTGGCATCTGATTATAACAAAAAAAGGGAGACTCTAAAAGAGTCTCCCTCGTGATCGGGCTGGGATTCGAACCCAGGACCCACAGCTTAGAAGGCTGTTGCTCTATCCAGCTGAGCTACCTGACCATCCTTATTTTCGTGGTGCAAAGGTAAGGATTTTTCTTTTCCTTGCAAACTTTTAGTACACTTTTTTACATATTGAATTTAGAATGGATAACCAACGGCAAAATGCAAGGCGAAATTATCCTTGAAATTAGGACGGGTTATCGCCCAACGCCTAGACTTTTTCTCCTGAGGATTATAAGCCTTGAAGCCTGTATCTAAACGTAGTAGAAAGAAATCAAAGTCCAAACGAAGTCCCAAACCATAGGAAACAGCGATCTCCTTGTAAAAACGAGAGAAATCAAAGTTTCCAGCCTTATAGCGTTCATCTGATACATTCCGGGTCCATATGTTTCCGGCATCTATGTAAGCCGCCAATTCAAACTTCCAAAAAAGTTTCGTTCGATATTCCAAGTTCAAATCCAAGCGGATATCCCCCGATTGAAGAGCGAAAGAAGTCGTGCTGTCAACTTCCATACTACCCGGACCTAACTCTCGTACAGACCATCCCCGGACACTATTCGCTCCCCCCGAGAAATAAGCACGCTCAAAAGGTAAATAGTTTGAGTTACCATAAGCCATCCCCACTCCCACTCCTATATGGAAAGCTAACTTGTTACGACTGTCAAGCACGATTCCTTTACTAAAATCGAAATCCAATTTCACATATTGCGCATATTCCGTACCAAACAACTCATAATAACCGTCATCATTTTTCTTCGCCCCCGTAAGATGCGAAAAGGCACTCAACAAATTCCCTGCGACCTCGACCGACGCACGTAGGGAATGCGTGTTTCTCAAACGATTCTGGGGAGAATAATTACTGAAGGAATAAGTATATCCCGAACTCATGATAAAATGGTTCGTATAGTTATACAACACCATATAATCCGGCAAGCTATTGATAAAGTCCATATTCTTATCCGGCAAATACACATAATTCAAGTCTACAAGCTTAAAGGTATGGCGTGCCTGTGTATTGCCCCGATCTTGCCAAATATAACTCCAACCACCAGATAGAATCGCCCTCGTATACTCCGGACGTTTTTGCAGGTTGTAACTTATTTTCGCTTCAGTTGACGCACGTAGCCGCCTACGAAAATCCGAACTCAAGAATGGGAACAAGAAACGAGGAAACAGCAAGGACCCTTCCGCACCTAACTCCCAGTAATTACCAAAGCCATTCGCCTTATTTCCGGATAACGCCTCGTAAGCCCCTCTCACCCTCGCCGAGAATAGCTCCGATCCTCGGAAGATATTCCTATGCTGATAATTCAAGCTGGAGGCAAACCCATAATCACCCGCCGAGTTAGTACCTTCCAAATCCACTCCCACCGTATTTATCTTCGCAGGAGAAGTGAGAATGTAACAATCCAACTTCATCGTATCCCGCTCCTCTACTTCCGTAAAACGTATATTTACATTCCTCAAAGCCCTTAGAGAAGCGAACGCTGAATAGGTCTGCTCTATATTCTTCTCACTAAATAATTGCCCCGGACGAATATAAGTACTCCTCCGGAGCACGCTCGGACGGATACTCTTCCCGTTCCGGCCATATACGATATTCACCCCTGCGCTGAGCATCGTATCTGTAGCCATGAAACTAGCGTCCTCTCCTACCCCCATCGGATTATAATCGGTTAAGACCGTTACATCCTTAATATAATACTGACGATGCGGCTGATCCTCTACCGACCCATTGGGCAACACCTTCCGATAAGGTTTCATGGACATATCAAGATCCACGACATTTTGGTTAAAAGAACTATCAGCGATATATCCTAAATAATCCCGATTAAAACCATAATACCCGTTCCAGCGAAGTAAGGTCGTAATACGCTCCCGCTCCTTGTCCAATATATCCCGGTCAAATAAAGTTCCTTCCTTAACTAATTGGTTATACTCTTCCTGTGAGGACCGGAACGCAGAAGCTAAGGGAGAGCGGCGAGGCGCTTTCAGATGTGCCAAACTATCAATTTTCGGATCGGGGAACTTCATCGTGTAATTGCGTATCCTATATGGATCGTTCGCCTTTATATGGTAAGTTACAACCGCTTTCTTATGGCGTGTCGTATCGATCGTCGTTGATACATCCGCATGGACATACCCTTTATTAATGTAAAAACGCTCTAGTTCCATGGCGGACTGTTCCACCAACATCGTATCCAGCACCACGGGAGGCTCACCAATCCTACGTAACTGTTTATTGATCCATTTCTTCTCATTCTTACCAGACCAATCATAGACAAACAACTGCCACTTCATCAGACCAAACACCTTGAAGTTTGGTTGCTGCCTAAGATAAGATTTTAAATCCGCAGACTTATAATCCTTGTTATCCGACACGATCTCCACCTTATCCAGCAAATATTCCCCATCCGGCACAAACTTGGTCGTACTACAAGAGGCTAGCAGTAGTACGATACAGATAAAATAGCATATACGTAGAGATCGATTCATCATTCCAAGCTTTTTACGATCGCGAATGTACTGGAATTTAAAGAATTTACCGTACTTTTGTTTTGTAAAAAGAACTAAGATGCTAAGCAAGACCAAAGTCAAATACATCCGTTCTCTGGAATTAAAGAAATTCCGGAATGAAAATAATGTTTTTGTAGCCGAAGGAAATAAATTGGTAGCCGATATGTTACCGGCCTTTGAATGTGAGTTATTAATAGCCAAGCCATCTTGGATGGCTACACAAGGCGATATTCCGGCCAAGGAGTTATTGGTAGCGGAAGAAGATGATATTCGTAAAGCCAGTTTCCTGAAAAATCCCCAAGATGTACTCGCAATCTTTAAACGCCCCAATTGGGATATAACGGAAATAACGCCGGAAAAGGAGCTTGTTCTCGCATTAGACGGAATCCAAGATCCGGGCAACTTAGGTACGATCATCCGGTTAGCGGACTGGTTCGGTATTTCCCATATCGTATGCAGCAAAGATACCGCCGATGTTTTCAGTCCAAAAACCGTACAAGCCACTATGGGTGCGCTCGCCCACGTAAAAATACATTACACCGATCTGGAAACGTTCTTACAGGCCCAATCTGCCCAAGCCATACCTTTATACGGCACCTTCCTTGGCGGAGAAAACTTATATGAGAAAACCTTATCCGGAAACGGTATCTTGATAATGGGTAATGAAGGAAATGGAATACGTCCCGCCATCGAGGCTTTTGTAAACGAAAAATTGTATATCCCGAACTATCCGGAAGGAAGAGACACCTCAGAGTCTCTCAATGTGGCCATCGCTACAGCCGTGGTCTGTGCCGAGTTTCGCAGACGCCAAGGGAATCCCGCTTAAACGATATATATGGACTGAACAACCCGGCGTAATCTTTTCAGTTAACACCGGCCAAGATCCCATCACCTGCTTAAAACCAATCGCCGGTTCCGAGGAAAGAACCGGCACCAGCACTCCATCATAAAAAGCGGTTCCAGCTATCTCCTCATTCAACGGGTAAACACCATGAAACACACCATTATCATCCAGTTCGATATAATGCATACGATAAACCTGCTTACACCAAACGTAATGAGCGGCAATTCTTCTCATAAGTACAATAAACAAATAGAGAGATTACTTAATAGAATCCTTAGGTAATTCGGCAAGCTCCTTACCATAGTTATATTTCATCAAGCTTAAGCTATCTATATACACCTTATAATAAGTCGTATCCATATTATCCATACGGATATATCCAAACACACGCTTTACTTTCTTAGTTGGTATAGTCTTCAAGATCGTCTCGTGATATCCATCTTTCGTGATCTTACTATTCACCGTCAAGGTCGTATCACCTTGGTCTGCGCTTAAACGTACCTCCGGCTTATAAGCCATTTTGTTATTCAATCCCCAGACACGCATGCCCAGCACGAAACTACTGCCCGAGGAATAATTCGTTTCCGGACGTATATCGAAAGTCACCCCATTAAATACAGAGGTAGGAGACAAGACCAGATAAGAACGGCGAGGCCAAATATCCACAGAATCCCGGTTCGATACCGGCGCAGCGTCCGCCTGCACATCCCCTAAGTTATTGATCCGTTTATTAAGATCGGCCAAGACCCGGTTGTAGACCTCCATATAAATATCCAAGTTACGGCCGTACCACACCAACGAGCTATCATACACCGCTTGTGTAATATCATGCTTACGGAATACAGACTCATACAAGGCAAGCTTCATGGTATCGGATTTATAAGTATTATAATCCACATTTACCATGGCCTCAGCCAGCAACATATCCGTCAAGACACCCTGCATCTTTTTCTCCGACAGAATACCATCCGGAACCTTACTACATGCCGCCAGCAACGTCGTGGCTAATAAAGCCATACCATATATCCGTAATTTTCTCCGCATTTATTTCTCTTCTTTCGAAAGGCTAGCCGACAAAGTATGCCGATAAAATATTAACAAAAGGAAAACTCCCACGCAAATCGCCGAGTCCGCCAAATTAAAGATCGGACGGAAGAAAACGAACTCCTGTCCACCCCAGATCGGAACCCAATCAGGGAATACGGTCTCTATCAATGGGAAATAGAACATATCCACCACCTTACCATGCAGCCAAGAGGCATAACCACCTCCCTCCGGCATAAAAGTAGCAAGTTGCCCGAAACTATGGTCGAAGATCACGCCATAGAATATCGAGTCGATTATATTTCCCACCGCCCCCGCGAAAACCAAAGATATACAGGCAATAAAACCGAATTTATAATTTTCTTTAACCAGCTTATACAAATAATATCCGATAAACAATACAGCCACGATACGGAATACGGAAAGGAATAATTTCCCAATCACCTCTATACCGAATGCCATACCCGGATTCTCGGTAAAATAGAGATAAAACCACGGAGTTATCTCTATACTCTCATGCAACTGCATGTGGGTCTTAATCCATATTTTCAGCGCTTGGTCAAGAAGAAGGAGCAGTATTATGATTAACACTGCTCCCCAACCTTTAGAATATCTCATTTACTTTGCACCTCCTTGTTTTGCTTCGATACTTAAAGTCGCATGAGGCACGGCACGTAGCCTTTCTTTCGGGATCAATTTACCAGTCTCCCGGCAAATACCGTAGGTCTTATTCTCGATACGGATCAAAGCGGCCTGCAAATTCTGGATGAATTTCATCTGGCGTTGCGCCAAACGGCCCGCCTCTTCCTTCGATAACGTAGAAGCGCCTTCCTCCAGCACCTTGAATGTAGGAGACGTATCAGCCACGTCGTTACCGTCGGAATTCGTAACCCCTGATCGCAAAAGCTCGTAATCCCTCTTCGCGATTTCCAGTTTCTCTAATATAATAGCGCGGAACTCCTCGAGCTCAGCGTCTGAATATCTTGTCTTCTCTGCCATGGTTCTAAAAAAATTTAGGTTCAACAATCGTTCAAATATCAATCAAAAAGAAGAATTAAGAATGAATATAAAATCATATTATTTCTTCTTTGCATGCAAAGATAATATAATTATCGATTTTCCTATATTTCATTCCTAATTCTTCCGCAAGAAATGCTATTCTATTTTTAAGCTTTCTCGATCTTTACGGACAATTTAAAGTCCTCGAAATCGAGTTCCGTAGCGTCGCTGATCGCATTATCCATGATTTCGATAGATTCCGCCAATACTTGGTTAGCGATATAATCCTTATAATCATGGATCGCCTCATCCATCTCCTCGCAAGAAAGAATGGATACATGGATCTTATCCGTTATATCGAAACCGCTGCTCTTACGCAAGTTTTGGATACGATTCACCAACTCACGGGCCAGCCCCTCCTTACGCAAATCCTCGGTTACGGTAATATCCAAAGCGACTGTCAAGCGACCTTCATTAGCGACCAACCAACCCGGGATATCCTCAGAGATGATCTCTACATCCGTACGCTCCAAAACGGCCTCCTGTCCATCTACCATCAAGGTAAACGTTCCGGCTTTCTCGAAAGCGTTGATATCTTCTTGGCTCATCGATTGAATCGTGGCGGCCAACGCCTTCATGATCTTTCCGTAGCGCGGGCCCAACTTCTTAAAGTCCGGTTTGATCTTCTTCACCAAGATACCTGCCGTATTATCCACGAACTTCAGCTCCTTCACGTTCACCTCGTTCAAGATAAGGTTCTTCACGGCCTCGATACTCTCTTGTTGATGAGCGTCTACAACCGGAATCATTACCGTATGCAACGGCTGGCGAACCTTGATATTCACCTTGCGGCGAAGAGCCAATACCATAGAAGAAACATCTTGAGCCATTTGCATACGTTCTTCCAAATTCTTGTCGATCTTAGACTCGTCGTAAACCGGGAAATCAGACAAGTGTACGGACTCAACGTTCTCACGTCCCGTAACAGCGACCAAGTCCAAGAATAACTGATCGGCATAGAACGGAGCGATCGGAGCCATCAACTTAGCCACTGTCTCCAAGCAAGTATATAAAGTCTGGTAAGCGGACAACTTATCCTCCGTCATACCACCACCCCAGAAACGGCGGCGGTTCAAACGCACATACCAGTTACTCAAGTTATCATTTACGAAATCAGAGATAGCACGTCCGGCACGAGTCGGCTCGTAAGCCTCCAAGTAGCCATCCACATCCTTCACCAAGCTGTTCAACAGAGAAAGGATCCAACGGTCAATCTCCGGACGCTTGCTCCATTCCACATCCGGATCGGAGTAGTCGAAGCCATCCACGTTCGCGTACAAAGCAAAGAATGAATACGTATTATATAATGTACCAAAGAACTTACGGCGAACTTCCTCGATACCATCGATATCAAACTTAATATTATCCCATGGTGAAGCGTTCGTGATCATGTACCAACGCAACGGGTCCGAACCATACTTCTCGATCGTAGAGAATGGATCAACAGCGTTGCCCAAGCGTTTAGACATCTTGTTTCCGTTCTTATCCAATACCAGACCGTTAGACACGACAGCCTTGTAAGCCACGCTATCAAAGATCATGGTGCCCAGAGCATGCAGGGTAAAGAACCAACCACGTGTCTGGTCAACACCCTCAGCGATAAAGTCAGCCGGATAGATCTGACGATTATCGAACTCCTTCAAGTTCTCGAACGGATAGTGGATCTGGGCATAAGGCATAGCGCCGGAATCGAACCATACGTCGATCAAGTCTGTCTCACGCTTCATCGGCTTGCCGGAAGCGGAAACCAAGATAATATCATCCACATACGGACGGTGCAAATCGATCTTCTCGTAGTTTTCCTTCGTATAATCTCCCGGAGCGAAGTCCTTATAAGGGTTAGACTCCATAAAGCCGGCCTTCACCGATTTCTCGATCTCGCCGAACAGCTCTACCACGGAACCGATACACTTCTCCTCGCTACCATCTTCCGTACGCCAGATCGGTAACGGAGTACCCCAATAACGGCTGCGGCTCAAGTTCCAGTCTTGCAAGTTCTCCAGCCATTTGCCGAAACGTCCCGTACCCGTGCTCTGCGGTTTCCAGTTGATCGTATTGTTCAACTCGATCATGCGCTCACGGCAAGCGGTCGTGCGGATAAACCAGCTATCCAACGGATAATACAATACCGGCTTATCAGTACGCCAACAATGCGGGTAATTGTGGACATGCTTCTCGATCTTGAACACCCGGTTCTGGGCCTTCAGCATCATGCAGATCTCTATATCTAACGTCTCATCTTTATCCGTCTTCGTATCATCGTAAGCGTTCTTCACGAATTTTCCTTGCCATGGATCATAATCAGAAGCGTTCATACAATTTTGTACAAACTCCGGAGCCAAGTCTTCCAGCTTATAGAACTTACCGGTCATATCCACCATAGGGCGCATATTTCCATCCTTATCCTGCATCATCAAAGGAGGAACCCCGAATGTTTTCGCCACACGGTTATCGTCCGCACCAAACGTCGGCGCGATATGTACGATACCCGTACCATCCTCTGTCGTAACGAAATCACCCGTGATCACACGGAATGCACCTTCACCCGGATTTACCCATGGGATCAATTGCTCATATTTCATACCGGCCAACTCGGAACCCTTCCACTCACCTACTACGCTGAAAGGAACCAGCTTGTCACCCGGTTTGTAATCAGACAAAGAAAGCTCCGCAGCTTTCGGATTGAAATAAGCAGACAATAAATCTTTCGCTATAACAGCAGTCATCGGGATACCCGTGTAAGGATTATAAGTCTGTACAGCCAGATAAGTAATATTCGGGCCTACGCAAAGCGCCGTATTGGAAGGCAACGTCCAAGGAGTCGTTGTCCATGCCAAGAAATAAGGATCGCCGAATTGTGCCATCTCCGGTTTCGGGTCCAATATATGGAACTGTGCCGTACAAGTCGTATCCTTCACGTCACGATAACAGCCTGGTTGGTTCAACTCGTGCGTGCTCAAGCCCGTACCCGCAGCGGGAGAATACGGTTGGATCGTATAGCCTTTATATAAAAGACCTTTCTTATAAAGCTCTTTCAATAGATACCACAAGGTCTCGATATAGCGGTTATCATACGTGATATACGGATTCTCCATATCCACCCAATAACCCATCTTCTGCGTCAGATCCTCCCACTCTTTCGTGAACTTCATCACGTCCTTACGGCAAGCGGCGTTATACTCAGCGACAGAAATCTTCTTACCGATATCTTCCTTCGTGATGCCCAAAGCCTTCTCCACGCCCAACTCGACAGGCAGACCGTGTGTATCCCAACCCGCCTTACGATTCACCAAGAATCCCTTCATGGTTTTATAGCGGCAGAAAATATCCTTAATCGAACGGGCGATAACATGGTGAATACCCGGCATACCGTTTGCGGATGGAGGACCCTCGTAGAATACGAATGTAGGATGTCCCTCTCTTGTTTCAAGACTCTTATGGAAGATGTCTCCATCCTTCCATTTCTTCAGCACCTCTTTATTTACGTTCGACAAGTCAAACTTAGAATATTCGGTAAATTTCTTACTCATATCGCGATGTATTTATCTTGCTTCTAAAAAATTGCCGCAAAGTTAGTGATTTCTTTCGAATTAGACAATATGGAATTTTCATTAATGAAAGCACAGGTTTCTTCTGCGTGAAACAAATTTTAGTTAAAGCAGAAAAGTAACAGTATCTGATAAAATCCTATTAGGAAACCTACCGGCTCTCTCCTACTTTTGCCCCTGAATTTAAATCTAACACCTACTAATAAAATGAACATTAAGAGTAAATTCGGTTATTTATGTTGCGCCTTCCTATTGACCACTAGTTTATGGGCACAAGACGTATTGATTTCCACGAGGAATACCTCATTATTGCTAGACGCACCTGTCGGCGGAGAGGTAAGATTCATCTACTATGGAGACAAGTTATCCACTTCCGATGCGGCTACCTTGCTCGAGACCGAGCAGAAAACATTTTCCGCTTATCCGGTCTACGGCTTGAATTGCCCCTCCGAAAGCGCATTGTCCGTTACCCATGGCGACGGGAATATGACCCTTCAACTGGAAGTCATAAAAGTAGATACACGAAAAGAGCAAACGGCAGATATCACAACGATCCGATTAAAAGATAAAGTGTATCCTTTTTATATGAATCTCTGTTACAGAACCTATCCGGACGCCGATATCATCGAGACTTGGACAGAGATCACGCATGAGGAGAAAAAAGCGATCACCCTCAATCGTTTCGCTTCCGCTTATCTGCCGATCCGGAAAGGAGACGTATGGGTTTCCCACTTATACGGCTCATGGGCAAACGAGGCTCAATTGGCACAAGAACCGTTACGACCGGGCATCAAGATGATAAAAAACAAGGATGGTATCCGCAACTCCCATACCGCCCACGCCGAAGTGATGATCTCCCTAGACGGAAAACCAAAGGAAAACACCGGTTCCGTTATTGGCGCCGCCCTATGCTATAGCGGTAACTACAAATTATTCTTCGATACGGATGATAGCGACTATCACCATTTCTTCGCGGGAATAAACGAGGAGAACTCGGCTTACACCCTCAAAGCCAAAGAAAGTTTCCGTACACCGGAATTGGCGCTGACTTACAGTAAGGACGGCTTAAGCGGAAGCAGCCGAAATTTCCACGCATGGGCACGCAAACATAAGATAGCGAATGGAGCGACCGCCCGGAAAATCTTACTAAACAGTTGGGAAGGTGTATATTTCGATATCAATCAAGAAGGTATGGACCAAATGATGAGTGATATCCAGTCTATGGGCGGCGAGTTGTTCGTCATGGACGACGGCTGGTTTGGCGATAAATATCCTCGTAATAAAGATAACTCGTCCTTAGGGGATTGGATGGTTGATGCCCGAAAACTACCAAGAGGCATCGAGGGCCTGATCGCCGACGCCAACAAGCATGGTATTAAATTCGGTATCTGGATCGAGCCGGAAATGGCCAACACGACAAGCGAATTGTACGAGAAGCATCCGGAATGGGTATTGAAAGCTCCAAACAGGGAAATCGTCCTGGGGCGTGGCGGTACACAGGTCGTTCTTGATCTCTCCAATCCCGAGGTGCAAGACTTCATATTCGGTATCGTCGACAACTTGATGACAACATACCCGGAGATCGATTATATCAAATGGGACGCCAATATGAGCATCCTGAACCATGGCTCCCAATATCTGCCTTCGGATCAGCAAAGCCATATGTATATCGAATATCACGAAGGATTCAAGAAAGTCTGTGAGCGTATCCGAGCCAAATACCCGGATTTAACCCTACAGGCTTGCGCCAGCGGTGGAGGCCGGGCAAATTACGGTGTCATGCCTTACTTCGATGAGTTTTGGGTAAGCGACAATACCGATGCCTTACAGCGTATCTATATGCAATGGGGTACTTCTTATTTTTTCCCGGCTATCGCCATGGCCTCACACATCAGCGCCGCCCCCAACCATCAAACATTCCGGGTCATTCCCCTAAAATATCGGATCGACGTAGCGATGAGCGGCCGTTTGGGCATGGAGATCCAACCCAAGAATATGACAGAAGAAGAGAAAACACTTTGCCGCAAGGCGATCGCCGATTATAAGACGATCCGTCCCGTCGTGCAATTCGGCGATATCTACCGTCTGGTTTCTCCGTACGATCGTTTGGGAGTAGCTTCCTTGATGTACACTTCACCGGAGAAAGACAAAGCCGTATTTTATTGGTGGAAGACCGAGCATTTTGTCAACCAACATTTACCCCGTGTAAAGATGAACGGATTATCCCCAGACAAGAAATACAGAGTCTGCGAACTGAACCGGATCGACAACGAGCCTCTGGCCTTCGAGGGTAAAGCTTTCACCGGAGAATATCTCATGGCGAACGGACTGGAAATCCCTTATAATCACATTGTCGATTATCACAAACAGAATGATTACTCGAGCCGGGTGCTTTATTTGGAGGAAGTTAAATGATGAATAAATCATTCTCCTTCCAAGGCGATCAATAAGGCGATCACCTCCGAATAATTAGCGGTTCCAGTAGGTATCTTATTGCCTTTCAGGAAAAGATTATAGACCACGTCTTGTGCCTCGCCGATCAACGGGCTGTATAAGGATTGCCAATAGGCGACTTTCTCGTTATACAAGTCCTTGATCTCGGGGCGTAATCTTTTCTTCCATGCCTCAAAAGCGTCCTTATCCAAAGCCACATATGCGTTACTCAGCGCATAAGGCAGCAAAGAGAAGTAACCAGAGAACCGGATTTCCGGCACGGAAGAACCCGTGCATATTAAATAACTGTATAGATTAGCCTCGGCCTCGTTGGATATACTAAGCACATGAGCCATCTCATGGGCGTAGGTGGCGGGATATTGCACGGGCAAGAGCTGGCCGTTCAAATTGAACTCCGTAAAAAACGGCCCCATATATCCCATCACCCCTACTCCACTCATCAACCGGGAGAACAGCATCGTTTTAGGATGAAGATAGGTTCCGGGAGTGGTAAGCCCGAAACGAGTAGGCAATTCCCGATATCCTTCCTGCACCGCCTCTTTCACGACCTCCCGATCGATCGTCTCTATCGGAACCCATGAGGCGTTCAGGGAATCCGTGTAGGCATCCAAGAAGGATTGGAAATGTTCCGAGGAAAAAGGCACATAAGTGGTTCGCGTACGAGTGAAAAAATCTTCCCGGAAATAATTCAATCCCCAAGCGATATAGAACCAGACATACACCCATGCCAGATATTCCACGACATGCCTTATTGTCCTCCCGATCCTCCGCCTCCTTATAATCGCATACGACAGATACCCTAATAACCCGGCGATGCTACCATAAATAAAACAATCCCCTACGGAAAAAGGGAACAAGCAGGAGAAACGAGATAGCATACCCGATACCCATGGATAAATCGAACGGGAATACCATTCGCCTAATCTGGGATTTCCCATCACGATCCATATTGCGACAAGAAAAATCGCCAATATAATCCAACGAACACGTATCTTTTTTAGATATTCAAGTTTAATCATAGGAGGCAAATATATCATATCCTTTTCAGTCCACACAGTTTTATTATTAAAAAAGAACTAACGCTCCACAACTACAGAACATACAGACAACACAAAGCATATAAACTAACACTTGCATCCTGTTATTTCCATTTATCTTTAAGGAAAGATGCAAAAAACGTCTTCGTCCATATAATATAGCTTGGTCAAATACTAAACCGGAACATTGCAATACATCCAACAATTTTTCCGGCCCATCGGCAACATAGCAATCTGCCGCTTCTCCTTTCAAGTGTTGGCTGGTAACGACCCCGCCAGCAAGACGATTTACCTTCTCATTCCGATATCCACTCAATATAGCAATCGGTGCCCCATACAATAGACGTAATGGTTCCAATAAACCAACTGCCAAATTTTGAAGGGCTAGACATGCACAAGGAGGAGGCTGATTATTTATCGCATTGTCCACGGCAATACCACTATAAGTAAACTCATCCAAACAAAAATGCTCTGTTAACCTTTTATCATGTCTTTCCATAATTTTCAATTTTCAATTATTAATTTTCAATTTATAAGAGTAGTCCACTCCAAAAAGGGCCCCGGCAAACGTACTGATCTCACCGAAAGCCACCAGTACACTGTTATCGATCAATCCTTGCGGATCAATCCAGAATCCGCTGAAGAGAAGTGTGATCCCGCTCATTGAGAGCAGGATCGCAACAATTAATTGAATCGTCAAACGCCTCATAGCTCTTAGATTTCATCCGGACTTTCACTATCACTCCCGTTTCCACCCGTATCTTCTTCATTTGGAAGCACAGTCTTCTCAAAACTTGTCCGGCTCTTGGCTACGCGTAGCGCCTTGCCCGGGTAGAACCGTACTTTCGGCTCCCGAATCAAGTTCGTTGAAAACGTCTTCTCATCCGGTACCCCCGACGATCCGAAACAAAAGCGGAAAAGTCCCAGCTCACCTACACTGACACGCCTGCCATGCTGTAAATGACGGACCAACACCACATTCATACGATCCAGAACCGCCTTCACGCTAGCGCTACCTACACCAGAGCTATCTGCCACCTCCTCCGCAAATTCATCAAAAGTAACCAGATCTCCATACACCATTTGAGCGTATACCTTTTCAGGAATAGATTCGTGATCCTCACCTAGATTCTTTCTCATTACTAATTTAAATTTCAATGCCATAACTATACGTTTTTAATGAATAAATGAATGTAACCATGCTTCGAACACATGACAAAGGTATAATAGCCACAAAGCCTGACTTCGATGACGCAAAACAGTTAACGACCTAGCAGCCAACACACACATTCCCAAATCAACGAAAAACACACCAAATTTCATCGACTTCAATCCACGTACATTTAACATTTATCAATAAAGAATCACATCTCATCCGTTATTTCCCTCTTCCCCGCCAGTTCCAAAATATCACTTGGTAATATATTCAATGCGCTCAAACGGCTAGCCAAGGATTTCGGCAAGACCTCCGAATTAGGATCCGATAAACTCCGGACGGAAAACGCCATACATAAACAAGCCGCCAAATGAGAATAAGGCAAACGCCCATCCCGATCCGTAAACTCCACCAGCTTCGCCATCCGCAAAAACAAGTCCGGTCGATGCAACTCATAACGGGCATTCTTCCACGGCGTATGCCTTGTCAAATACCACACCATCAAGTTCTCCCCTCGCTCCCCATCCAAATAACCATCCACCAATCTCCGATATCCCATCGGCAACTCTTCATAATGCCCAAAAGCCAGCTTACAAAACCCCAGCAAATGCCTTTCTCTATCTTCCGCCGACAATCCGGCCAGACGCACACTAAACAACTCAACGGTAGGCCAACCCCGAAATTCGCCTAATAGTCCCTTCAAATCTTTCATAAGATTTTTCATTTCCACGATCACAGGGGGAATATTTATCCCTGCGCCGCAGAAGGCCGAATCCCACATTTATATATGGATCATCAAGGCATACATAAAAACAGAACCGGCCTCCTTACCTCCCCGAAGGGAGAAAGAAGACCGGTACAAAATCTTTATTCTATATCGATTCTACAGTCTATTCTATCATCTACACATTCATCATCGCACCTTTGTGGTTCTCATTTCTTGCAAACACTTCCATGGAAGTTCCTCTTTCTTTTTTGGCGTTATACCGATAAGCATATCGGCGATATGTACTCCCATGATTGACACCATGGGAGTTGAAGACATAGAAGAGGAGATATCTTAAAAATCGACTCCACATAAACAAAAGTAAACCGCCAATAGTGCTTTCCTAATTAATTTATGGCAATCACGCAACACCTTTGTTGGTACTCTAATTAGAGCATGCACCAATGTATAGGCTCTTTTGTAGCACCTACCTAATTTTATGTTAAAAACATTGAATTTAACCATTAGTACATACCAACTCTATATTCTGGGGTATGAGATTAACAAAGTCCTTACAATCATTAAAAATATTTTTAAAATATTCACCAAGGAAATCCCAAGCTCACTTCCCCCGCTGCCTCACAGTACTGATTACACCATGATATGCAGCTGCCATTTCTACACCTTCGTCACGACCAAAGTGTAACATACTGTTACATTGCATAGTAAGTGATCATCAGACTCTTTCTTCAAGAATAAGATTCTCTTCATTATAATCACGTTCCTTTCTAAAGAAGAAATCCAAACTGTCCGTAAAGACCAAGGCTCTCTTTTCACCTCCTTGATCATACGCTTTAACATATTAGCCCGGACATGTGACAGGCACAGTTGATGTTCAGCCTCCTTAAATGTACGGATTTCAACCCATCTCCTATGAAAACATCTTAACCATTTTTCAAACAGGTTATACGGTACCTTATTTCTAAAACAGAAGGATCGGATGGAATCCTTGTTCGTGACCGCTTCGGATTTGTAGCGGAGGAAAAAAATTTCAGAATTGTTATTGCTCTACATATTAATTGGGTTTTAATTACAGCAACAAAGATCTATATTTCTGTTGAATGATGCTATACGTCATTTTTGGACGCTAACCTTAATTTAGATTAATCCCTTCTATATACATCTCGTGTATATACCTTATTTTTCACATCATCCAATTCCACATCATATCGATTGGCTATAATAGCCGCACTACGTTTTTTAAAGAGATCCAAATCATTAACAACTTCTGACCCAAAAAATGTAGTATTATCCGACAAGGCTGGTTCATAAACAATCACAGTAGCTCCTTTTGCTTTCACTCGTTTCATTATTCCTTGAATAGAAGATTGTCTAAAATTATCAGAATTAGACTTCATCGTCAATCGATAAACACCGATCGTAACAGGATGTTCCCGTACACTACTCCATTCATTCTCTTCCCCGTAAGCATAATAACCCGCCATACGAAGTACTTGATCTGCTATAAAGTCTTTCCTAGTCCGGTTACTCTCCACAATCGCTTCTATCAAATTTTCGGGTACATCCGCATAATTAGCGAGTAATTGTTTTGTATCTTTCGGCAGACAATACCCCCCATAGCCAAAAGAAGGATTATTATAGTGATTACCGATACGAGGATCCAAACACACACCATTTATGATCGATTGAGTATCCAACCCCTTCATTTCCGCATACGTATCCAACTCATTAAAATAAGAAACACGTAGTGCAAGATATGTATTTGCGAATAGTTTTACGGCCTCAGCTTCTGTCAACCCCATAAATAAGGTATCTATATTTTCTTTTATAGCACCTTCTTGCAACAGTTCAGCAAAAATATGAGCGGCATCTACCAATTCCGGATCAGACAAATCCGTACCCACGATGATCCGGCTAGGATACAAATTATCATACAAAGCCTTAGACTCTCTCAAGAACTCCGGACTAAAAAGAATACGCTTTGTATGAAACCGCTCACGTACGGAAATCGTATAACCAACAGGTATCGTACTTTTAATGACCATAAAAGCATTTGGATTAAAACGAAGCACCTGCTCTATCACAGCCTCAACAGCGGACGTATCAAAGAAATTTCGCTGGCTATCATAATTTGTCGGAGCCGCTATCACCACAAAATCAGCGTCCTTATAAGCCATCTCCGCATCTAGCGTAGCTTTCAAATTCAATTTATGACTAGCCAAATACTCTTCTATGTAATCATCTTGAATCGGTGATTTTTTATTATTGATCAAATCTACCTTCTCAGGAACTATGTCTATGGCTACCACCTCATGATGCTGTGATAACAAAGTGGCAATTGATAAACCAACGTAACCGGTACCGGCTACGGCTATTTTGTATTGTTTGTTGACTATATAGCTCATTTTATAATTATTTTTCAACGATTTCCATACATTTCTACATAGTAATCTTGGTATTCACCATTAATAATATTTTCACACCATTCATGCTTCTCCAAGTACCATCTCACAGTCCTCTCGATACCCTCCTCGAATTGCAAGCTAGGCTCCCAGCCGAGTTCCTTTTGCAACTTTGTTGAGTCGATGGCATAGCGTACGTCATGGCCTAAACGGTCAGTCACGTAGGTGATAAGATCCATATCCTCACCCTCTTTACGTCCTAACAGACTATCCACCGTATTGATCACCACCTTGATGATATCGATATTCTTCCACTCGTTGAAGCCACCGATATTGTAGGTCTCGGCGATCTTTCCGTTGTGGAAAATCAAGTCTATCGCACGGGCATGATCCTCCACGAACAGCCAGTCGCGCACGTTCTCGCCCTTGCCATAGACCGGTAGCGGCTTGCGGTGACGGATGTTGTTGATGAATAGGGGTATCAGTTTCTCCGGGAATTGATAGGGGCCATAGTTGTTTGAGCAATTTGTCACGATGGTCGGCATGCCGTAAGTATCGTGATAGGCACGTACAAAATGGTCTGAACTTGCCTTACTCGCTGAATAGGGCGAATGAGGATTGTATTTCGTTGTCTCATAGAAGAAATCATCTCCGTATGCCAAGTGATGCTCACCGGAGGAAGCCGCTGTCATGAACGGGGGCTCGATTCCTTCCGGATGGTTCATCGTCAACGCTCCATACACCTCATCGGTAGAGATATGATAGAAGCGTTTACCCTCATACTTCTCCGGCAGGCTTTCCCAATACAACTTAGCGGCTTGGAGCAAAGCCAAAGTACCCATCACATTGGTCCGGGCGAATGTAAACGGATCCTTGATACTTCGGTCTACATGGCTCTCGGCCGCCAAATGGATGATACCATCGATCTGCTCATCCCGCATCAATTGATAGAACGCCTCAAAGTCGCAAATGTCCATCCTCACAAACTTATAGTTTGGTTTGTCCTCCACATCCTTTAGGTTTGCCAAGTTGCCGGCGTAGGTCAGCTTGTCCAAATTAATGATGTTATATCCCGGATATTTGTTTACAAACAGACGTACAACGTGAGAGCCGATGAAGCCCGCACCACCGGTGATTACTATATTTCGTTTTGCCATGATTCTTAACAGTTGTTTTTTAAATTAGTGATACATCGTTTTAAGGATTCCGTCCAATAAGGAACTCGAACGCCGAATGTTTCTTTGATTTTTGTTTTGTCCAATACCAAATAGGACGGACGTTTTACGGGGCTGGGGAACTCGTCGCTATGACAAGGCCGGATATCACAAGCGGTCGTGCCATTGTATTCGGCGATCATCTTCGTGAAGTCGAACCAAGAGCAGACCCCCTCGTTGGAGTAATGATAGATGCCGCTCTTGCCATAAATAGCGCAAGCTATGTCCGTCGCATAATCACGCAAGACTGCCGCTATGGCTTTCGCCAAATCGTAAGCGTATGTCGGTGTACCAGCCTGATCGAATACCACCTTCAGTTGGGGCCGAGTAGCCGTAAGGTGCATCATCGTTTTGCAAAAGTTTTTCCCGAACTCACTGTACAACCAAGCGGTACGAATTATCACATGCTTGCAACCTACAGTCATGATCTTCTGCTCACCCCGCAATTTTGTCATACCATACACACCGGTTGGCGTACCCTGTTGATCCTCTTGGCAGGGCACATTGTAAGGCTCTTTGCCAAACACATAATCCGTAGAGATCTGCACCAACAAACCATTGACCGCCTTCATCGCCTTGGCCAAATTTTCCGGGGCCTCGGCATTCAGCCTCTCGGCCAACGCCTCATTACTCTCCGCCGCATCTACGTTGGTATAGGCGGCGCAATTCACGATAACGTCGATGCGCCGCTCCGCAACCAGTACCCTCACCGCTTCCAAATCCGTAATATCCAAAAAGACAGTCTCTACTCCTTCCACTTGATTCACATCCGTGAATACATAGTGGTCATCACTTTCCCGGGTGATGATACGTATCTCGTTTCCCAACTGCCCGTTGGCTCCTGTCACCAATATATTCATCTTATTCAAATTCAAGGTATAAATTTACATGATAATCAAACGGTGAGTCAAAATCCTCCAAGCATGGATGCTTTATATCCTTCTCCGAGAGAAGGGCCTTATCCATTGGTATCCGCCAATCTATGCCCAGACTCTCATCCTTTATACAGATGCCCCCATCCGCTTGCGGAGCATAGAAATTATCGCATTTGTATTGGAAAACAGCTATCTCACTCAATACCGCGAATCCATGAGCGAACCCTCTGGGCACGAAAAACTGGCGATGGTTATCCTCACTCAATTCAACGGCTACATGCTTACCATAAGTTGGACTTCCTTTGCGAATATCCACGGCTACGTCAAGGACACATCCTTTCACGCAACGCACCAATTTGCTCTGCGTAAAAGGGGGCCTCTGAAAATGCAAGCCGCGCATCACTCCGTATGAGGACATACTCTCATTATCCTGTACGAAATTTATCTTACGAACCTTCTCCTCGAACTCTCGCTGCGAGAAACTCTCGAAGAAGTATCCCCGAGCGTCATCAAACACCTTCGGCTCAATGATCACCACGCCCTCTATATCTGTCTTTATTACCTCCATCTTAACCTAAATTCGGATCTCCTGTCTCCTTTAATTCCTCAATTACCTTTAGTAGATATTGCCCATATTGGTTCTTAAGCATGGGTTGCGCCAGCTCTCGCATACGCTCCTCGGTTATCCATCCCTGACGGTATGCAATACCCTCCAAGCAGGCCACTTTCACCCCCTGACGCTTCTCCAATACCTCGATATACGTAGATGCCTCGCTCAGGGAGTCGTGCGTACCGGTATCCAGCCAAGCGAAGCCTCGGCCTAAAGTCTGGACTTTCAGCGCTCCATCCTCCAAGAATCGTTGGTTGACCGTAGTGATCTCATACTCTCCACGTGCGGACGGTTGAATGCTACCCGCTACATCAACAACCTTGTTCGGGTAGAAATACAATCCGACCACGGCGTAGTTGCTCTTGGGACACTCCGGCTTCTCTTCGATACTCAGGCAACTGCCGGCCTGGTCGAACTCGGCCACGCCATAACGCTCCGGATCACTCACCCAATAGCCAAAAACAGTAGCCCTATTCTCTTCCTCCGCAGTACGAACCGCCTCCTTTAGCATCAAGGTAAATCCATTACCATGGAAGATATTATCACCTAGCACCAAGCAAATGCTGTCATCACCGATGAATTCTGCTCCAATGGTAAATGCCTGTGCCAATCCATCCGGAGAGGGCTGTTCTGCATACTCGAAACGCACCCCATAATCAGAGCCATCCCCAAGCAGACGCTTGAATCCCGGCAAATCATAGGGCGTTGATATAATCAAGATATCCCGGATGCCCGCCAGCATTAACACACTGATAGGATAATACACCATCGGCTTATCAAAAATAGGGAGCAACTGCTTGCTCACTCCCTTAGTGATTGGGTAGAATCGGGTACCCGAGCCACCGGCTAAAACAATTCCTTTCATAATTATGAATTTTCAATTATTAGTATTTAACTCAGAATACCTCACAAATAAAGATCCGGTAAAACAGGACAAATACATTTACAAAGAAAAATCATTCCAACACTTTCCCTAAAAGTCCAATTCCTTTATTTTCCATAAATCCCCCAACATCAAATCAGCTTCAATAGGGGAAATATCCTCAAATCCACTACCATTAGTAAATGTCATTTCACCAAAATAAATTTTCCCATCAACATTATATAGATCTACTCGAACATGAGAAAAGCCTCGAGATAATTTTTTTACTATTTCAATCATTATATCGAAATTTTTCGGCTTATCTACTACACCTTTAAAATTACCATATGATCGTTGATTCCACGCTTGAATATTCCATTTCAAATCATAAACATTTCTAGTATGATTTGTAAATCTATCCATATCAACCCAACAATAGTAAGGCACTCCATCAAAACATAAAAACTTATAGTCAACCAAATCAGAGCCTCTAGAATCTATAAATTCTTCTGCGATAATTTTAGGCGAAATATCCTTATAATGCATTTCACAGTACCTACAACTATAATCCGTCTCTAAAGAGAATTTCAATTTCCTTTTCAACTCTATTTTTTTAGCAAGTGTTATCGCTTTTTTATTGCGAATAATCACCGCATCTCCAGAACCATGATTAGTTTTAAGAACAAATTGATTAGGTAATATATCGAGATTTACATCGTCATATTTATCCCATACCGCTAGTAATGGGACCAAATACTCACTTCCAACTTTATCTGCGACCCAATCTCTCACTTTATACTTATCTGAACACAATGTTTTTCGAGGATCTTTATCGAATAATTTCGCCCACTGCATTTTTTCAGTATAAGTTTTTAGGTTTTCCCAATCCAGTTCTTTACCTTGCCTATTTTTATAAAGACACGCATCATAAGCTTTAAGTTCCTCATCAGACATTCTCGAAACAGCCAAAGACATTTTTTTGTTTCTTAAAAAATCTTTATAATATTCAATATAAGCAATCGATTGGTATATCAAAGGCAATTTAGCTTGAATAAAATGTTTCATAATATATATAATAAGCGACTAATATCTTACTACAAATTTTCTCAACAAAACCATCAACCGTGTTCTACTTTTTAACATAAGTAAAAACACACCAACAGCATAAATAAACATACCTACCAGAAGTTGAAGTATTAATGTAACAATATTTATATTCATTACATTTCCTATTTGAAAAACAAAAACAAACATTACTATCCCAATTAGTATAGGCGGAATCGTATTTAACAAATATTTTTTAATGAAAATTTTTTTTCTAACAAAATACGATTGATATATACAAACAATAATTTCAGCAAAAATAGTTCCTATAACAGCTCCTCTTGCAGCCATATATGGTATCAAAATTATATTCACAATCAAATTAACAGCAGCACCTAAAAACAAGGAAACAACAAATATTTTATCCTCTTTATAAGGTATTAAATATTGAGTTCTTATCACATTGGCAAAAGCCATAAACGGGACTGTCACAGCCAATCCCATTATAAGAATTCCACATTCTTCAAATTCATAACCAAAAAAGATGGGGGCTAACACAAATGAAATACCTGCCAATCCAAAAGAGATAGCTATTGCTAATAACATAACAGCTTCCATCGACATGTCAATTAACTTAAAAACCTCTCCTTTATCCTTACTCGTCACCATATTTGCAATTCGAGGCATAAGAACTACACCAAATGCCATTATCAAACTCATTGGCACATTAATTATTTTTTCAGCATTTTCATAAAACCCGACTTGAACATTCGAAGAAATGGATCCTAGCATAATTTTATCCATATACTTATAAAGACTCAATGCCAATATCGGCAAAAACAATACAAATAGGGGTCGAATATGTTGTTTCATATTAGCCCAAGAAGGCCTCCTCCATGAGACATATTGCTTTAAAGCAAACCAAACTACTGACTGCCCGACAAAAACAGAAAGGGCTAATATTAGCGCATAAATCCAAAGATCAGTTTGTGTCTTAACAAAAACTAAAACTAAAAATACAGACAAAATTTTCACAAGAGTATTTCTTCCTACTGTCAGCTTAAACTTCTCTATTCCAAAGAAAAACCAATTAATATCAAAGACTGCAGCAAAAACATAAATGCTCTGAATAAGAAATATGACCAGATTATCCTCTACAAAAAAAAACAAAAGCACTAAATAAACAAATATTACAATTATTGAAAAAATAATGTGAATTGATAGAATTTCAGAAAAGTTCCTATTCAATTCTTCTTTATTATTTCGAACCATAGCAATCGTTCGACTTCCATAATTTTTAATTCCAAGATTTGCAAACAAAACAAAATAGTTAGCAACTGCATATGTATAAGAGAAAAGTCCTATATTCTCAGCACCTAAAACTCTTGATACATAGGGGATCGTAAATAGAGGAATGAAAACTATCAACAATTCATACAAGAACTGATATACTATATTTCTCCTTAAACTTGGCAAATTTTTACAATTTATATTTTTAAACACCTCACAATCTAATTCTTTTATAAACAAAAAAAGCCATTAAAAAGCTTATGCCTTGAACGGGCTGTGTAAAATAGAATCTAACAAATGAGAAAATCAACTTTTGCAACAATAATAAATAAATTAGCGTATATTTATCATCTGTACCATTTTTCGCTTTTTTATAAAAATGCATAACAAAAAAACCAAACAATACCCCCCCAACAAAAACACCAAACATCCCACCATCTAAGTAAAATTGAAAAAAAGTAGTTACAAATGCATTCATTCTAGCACTCCCAAGTAACACCACATTTTCTAAGTTCATAAATGAAAGATCACGTATAGTAGTTAACCATATTGGATATTTCCAACCCGCAAGCGTTAAAATAAACATAAAAGGATAAAAAACACCATAAAACGAAGCCATACCATACCCATAAACATTAAAAAAAGAAGCATTCAATTCATTTATTCTATATTCTAAATGAGCAATTGGAACAACGAAATATTGATACATTTGAAAGAAAAAATCAACATTTTCACCTTTCCTTGATATCGTTGTAAAAATCAATGATATAATACAAGACAAAACAACCAGTACAATTTTTCTCCTATTTTCTTTTTTCAATTTTATCTTTACACCCTTCCACTTATATAAATATATAACATAAATAGCCATCCATAGAATAACAGATCGACCTCCAGAAGTAAGAACCCAAGCAATAATCATCAGAATAGTTGAAACAATAAAAATCTTATTTCTATTACCTTTAAACCATTCTATTGGGAGTATCGCTATAGCTAAATAGACAGTAGGTGTCGCTATAAAATTTTGTATAGCAACCATATAATTTGATTGTCTCAACAAATTTAGATCTGAAGAAGTAAACAACTCTCGAATTGCAGATAGGGTTAGGCCTGATTGCAATAATCCAATAACAATAACCGCTTGATAAGCTAAATATACAAATGTTATAGAGTATAGAACAATTACAATTTTAAAATTCAATACATATGAATATTTTACATCGCTTTCAAATTTTCTAAAAAAAATATTTTTTCTCCCAAACCATTTCTTTAAATCAACAGATACAAACCCAACAAAAAAAGAGAATAATCCTATAAATAACAACAAATACGTATCACTATTTGGTACAGGAACGCCAAACAACCCTAATCTTGAAAAAGCCAGCAACAGCATCCAAATCAAAAAAAATACAGTACTAGGATTATATAATTTACCATAAACAAACTTACTAAAACAAGCAGCAAAAACACACAACAAAAACGGTGCTATCATAAAACAAATATAAATTAAATTTTATTCAAATAACGATCTAATTTATCCACAAATAACACAGGCGAATATCTCCCATCATACCCATAATCCACCTTATCTACACATTTTAAAAAATCACTTAATAAAACAGATCCACAACTTAGCAAATAAATATTTTGTTCTCTATAAAATGGAGAACAAAGTATTTTCTCATTATCTGTTACTAATTTCCTATTATAACAAATTGCCTCTAAAGTACGCAACGTAATTCCTGCATTATTTTTATCCATTATTTCCACAATAAACTCAGAACTTAAAATCTCTTTCAACACTGATTTATATGGCAGCCAAGTATTATAAACAATTCCCTTCCTTCTTTTTTGCTTTTTCCTAGGTACTCCTGATATATAAAAAATTGGATTACATCCACAAAGTTCCAATTTATCATAAATACGGATCAATTTTTCCAGCCGATCTTTTGCAACCCCCACAAAAAAACATTTACGCTTTATCATTTCAACATCACCCACATCTACCATTGAATAAACAGTAGGATAATAAGAAAATCCAAATAACTTTGCCTCCTTTTCATCATATGTGTATATCAAATCAAAATTCTTCAACATAGGCTCAATAATACGTCTCATTCTATAAAATGAATTTATTAAGACAAGAACCATAGTCACATTAGATTTCCTCTTCAACTTCTCAAGAAAATTATTTCTATAATTACACAATGAAGGATCTGTAAACAGAATCACATATTCATTCGATTGATCAAAATCATAATGATCTAAAGAATAATATTTCTCCCAAAATAGTTTTAATGGCAATTCTATTTTCATATTCAATTTAAAGCTAAAATGAATACGAAAAAGCAGATCAATCAACACATTATTAACAAACAATGGTTTATTAATAAAATCCACATTATCGAGTTTTTCTAAATCTCTCCACATCAATCTACCATAATCCCGATTTGGATATACCAACAAATATTTTCGCATTACTCTTATTTATCTAAAAAGATGATTTTTCTGATAATCCAATAACTTGCTTATAGTTGATTTCATTCTCAGTGAGCTCAAGACAAAAAACACCAAGGCTTCCTTTGATTTCTTTATATAAAAACTATTTCTATAATATTCCATAGCCACTTTTTGATTAAAAAGAACCACTTCGTTTCCTAATCTAAACAAATATTTAGCATAAGTAGTCGGATTTTTTTGTATATCCTTTTTATATTTATTATATAATGATTCCCATGCATTTTTATTGGCCAAACTACTTTTTGATATACTATCTTTTTGTACAAAAGAGTCCACTAAACTTTCCCTCAAGTAACCTATGGAATAAATTCGAGCAGCTTGTAACGCAAAATCCCAGTCTTGAAAACGCTTTAATGTAACATCAAAACGTATTTTTTCAAAACATTCTCGCTTACATATAATCGTTTGAGTACCAACTCTATTTAAATAAAGAAGTTGATCAAAATAATCTTTATTATCATCCATATCTACATTTGGATAATAATATTTCCTATTGGGATCCTCCAACATAATCCGAGTCATGCCACAAAAGGAGAAATCCAAATTTCTATCAATCATAAATTGGTATTGCTTCTCCAATTTATCAAGATGCCATTTATCATCACTATCTTGAAAGGAGATAAACTCTCCTCTTGCAGATAATGCTCCTATATTTCTCGCATTACAGGCCCCAGATCTTTGCTCTAATCGCAAATAACGAATTCTATCATCTGCGATCTGAGTAACAACATCTTGGGTTCCATCCGTAGAAGCATCATCAACAATAATCAACTCAATATCTCGATATGTCTGGTTTAATACACTATCCACTGCCATACGTATTGTCTGAGCACGATTATATGTAGGTATAACAACTGATATCATTCCACTTATGTTTAAAATATTCAATTTTTGTACACATTTTCCCTACGAAGAACAGATTTTAATGTCATAATAATAATTCTACAATCTAAAAGAAATGAAACATGTTCCGCATAGTAAACATCATTTCTATACCGTTCCTCTAGTGTAGCACTGTTCCGTTTTAAGGCTTGATTATATCCAGTAATACCCGGTCTAACACCAAATTTTTTTCTTATAAAATCCGTATAAGTATTTTCATTACCCATCGGGCTAGGTCTTGGACCAACAAAACTCATATCCCCCAAAAGTACGTTAAATATTTGAGGAAGTTCATCGATACTTGTTTTTCTCAAAAATCCACCGATCTTGGTTAATCGAACATCTTTTTCAGAATTAAAAGTAGTACCATCAGCATTCCTTACATCAGGAGCATTCATTTTCATACTCCTAAACTTAAACATTTTAAATTTTTTCATATTACATCCATAGCGTTCTGCATTATAAAAAACATCACCATGATCTTCTAATTTTATAAACAAAGCCACCGGGATTATTAATATCAAAATAAAAGGAATCAACATCAAAGATATTATAATATCTATAAGACGCTTAATTACATTTTTATACATCTAATCTATTCGATTTTTCAATTCATACAAAGCTTCTTTCATTGTTTTAGGCTTAAAGCCTAAAAAACTAACATAGCGATGAGTATCCATAAAAGAGGAGTCAATATTTTCATCTATATCCTCTTGATAATCTATTGAATTAGTATTTTCAAATACTGAATTTACCGTATTTGCAATTGACAAATTTGTATAAGCCTCTTGCATACCAACATTCAAAATGATTGATTCCTCTTTCTGCTTGATTGCACACAAAACAAAAGTCTCAGCCAAATCATCAACATAAATAAATTGACGTTTAGCTACACTCTTACCTTTCACTATCAATTGTTTTCCTTGATATGCAAATTCGATGAAATTATTCATCATGCCTTTACGCTTTTCCTCTAATCCCAAAACTTGAGCAATTCTCAAAATAGTATATCGGAATTTAAACTTACGGGTATAAAAAGCACAGAGATATTCACAAGATGCCTTTGATATCCCATAAAGAGTTTTAGGAGAAAGACTGATATCCTCTTGCCACGGTATTTTTGTTGTATCTGAATAAACTGCAATAGAAGAAGCAAAAACCAGATGCTTAATATTCAATTCATTCATTGCCAATAAAATATTTTCAGTAACAATCTCATTCACATGATAATCGGAAATCAAGCCTTGTGTACCTCTTGTAGCCGCTAAATGAATAATCACATCTACATTCTTCAATACTTTATTTAATGAATCTACTGAATAATCGGTCTTTACCCATCTTACTTTATTATAGAGTGTTCTATCATTTTGAACTCTTGACAACGCAAGAATATCTATCTCATCATAATCAGCAAGTTTTTCCAATACTTTTGAGCCTATAAATCCACCTGCTCCCGTAATAGCAATTCTCATTACCAAAAACTCCTTTATAGACTATGGATAAAATACCCCACCTTGTCAAAACGTCCATTTACCGGACGTATATTATCACCTGTCGCATAATAGAAAAAACTGTCCTCCGAATCTTTGGGTATCAAGAAAGCAGATTGATCCATTATTGTTTTTGGCTTTTGGCAAAAGAAAACCAACTCCATCGGTTTAATATCCGAATTCAAACATTTTAGTTCTGAAATATCATCATATAGCAGATGCTCAAATACTAACTTCATCAAATTAACCCCTGTAGATCTAGCCAATAAATTCCACATATGACATCCATCCAAACGTGGTGTCATTTCTATGATGTACGGATGACCGTTCATTACTTTCATCTGGAAATAAACCGGACCATTCAATATTCCAATCCGATTACAAGCATCTTCTACGATTCTTTTTATTTTAGAATTAGCTGTATTACAAACGGCTTTACTTGGAACAATATGTTTATGTATCAACCCGGTATATTCCGGCCAAGTATCCCGATCCGAAACAATTAAGAATCGCATTACTCCGTTGACCATATAACCGTTAACTGAAACCTCTGGCCCTTCGATGTACTTTTCAACAATAACTTTTCCCTCTCTAGAATATTTAACCACATCTTGAAAATGAGACTCAAATTCAGATTGTGAACGAATTAAAAAAATACCTCTTTGCCCTTGCGCATCTGATGGTTTTAAAATAGCAGGATATTGAATTGCTATTTTATCTATAGAATCTAACACTTGAAAAGGTATATTTCCTTCACATTCCAATGTTAGTCTCTCACGCATCAAGTTCTTATGATTACAAACATTCGCTGCATAAGAAGAAACAAAATGAGGTAATCCAAGTCTCTCACTCAATCGACATGCTACAGGCATCGCTAAGTCTGATCCTGTTGAATAGACCACATCAATTTTATTATCAACTATAAAAGTTGCTAATTTCTCCTCATCTAATATATTAATCAAATTAAAATGATCTGATAAATCCGCAGCAGGTCCATCTTTAGCCATTGCACATGTGAATGTCTCACATCCCATTTTTTTTAATTGGCTAACTGCATCCATTTGTACTGCCGCAACTCCCAATATTAGAACTTTCTTTCCCATCATTTTTATTAGTAGATCTCATTTTAAACATTCCTTCACACACTCAATCACATAATCCACATCTTCATCAGACAAGCAGGTATGAAGCGGCAATGTCACAACATTTTTAAATTGCTTATAAGCATTTGGATAGTCCTCTATCTTGAACCCCAATTTCTTATAGCCTGTGTGCATAGGAAGCGGTTTATAATGTACATTGGTCGCAACTCCTAATCCGGCCATTTTCTCTATAAATTTGTTCCGTTGTTCGGCATCTTTGTCATTCAGATTTATAATATATAAATGTCCAGAAGAGACAATATCTGAAGTATAATGCGTTACCACCGTAATAGGTAGCCCCTTCAATCCTTTATTATAACGGTCTATAATTTCTTTTCGACGGGACAAAATCTCATCATACCTTTTTATTTGTCCTAGACCTATGCCCGCACAGACATCTGTCATATTACATTTATACCATGGCCCAATAATATCATACTCCCACGCTCCCAACTTCGTTTTTGCCAAAGCGTCTTTACTCTGACCATGAAGACTCAATAACATATATTGGTGATATAACTCATCATTATCTATCCCTTCAATATCTCTCCAAACAACCGCACCGCCTTCCGCTGTTGTTAGGTTTTTCACCGCATGAAATGAGAAATTCGTAAAATCGGCGACAGAACCTATTGGGAATTTTTTATATGAGGCTCCAAAAGAATGAGCACCATCAGCCATAACAATCACTCGATTCAAGGCTTTTTGAATCGGGTTATCATTTGGATGGAATAAATTCTTTTTCCGTTCTACTATATCGAAAATCGTATCATAGCCACAAGGAATACCAAACAAATCCACCGGGATTATAGCTTTTGTTCTCTCGGTTATCGCCGCTTCTAATTTCTCATAATCCATCGTGAACTTTCCATGCTCACAATCTATCATGACCAATCTTGCCCCCACATGCTCTACCACACTTGCGGTAGCTGTATAAGTATAGGCTGGAACAATAACCTCATCACCGATTCCTATACCTAATATACGCAAAGTTATCTCAGCACATGCCGTATTTGAATTCAAACAAACAGCTTTTGAGGTATGACAACGTTCTGCTACCAGCTGTTCTAATTTTTTAGTTTTAGGTCCGGTAGTTATCCAACCGGACTTCAAAGCATCAACAACTTCACTGATCTCTGCCTCTGTTATATCAGGGGGACTAAATAATACGTGTCTCATGACTCTTTATAAATTTCCTTATTATTTCTTTTTCTTATTCTCCGCCTCAAAACCATACCCATAGCCGTATCCATAACCATAATGTTTACCATAGCCATAACCGTATTTCTTACCATAACCGTAACCATAGGTGTTCTTACGTTTGCTCAGGTCGATTCCATTGATCACTACCGCCAACTTGTCAAATTTATGCTCGTCCCTAAGAACATTAATGTAGCAGAAAGCGGCTTTCGGGGTCACGTCCGCACGGCAGACATAAACACACATGTCGGCCACACGGCTTATTATGGCCGTATCAGTTACCATACCGATCGGGGCTGTATCCAGCAACACGTAGTCATAACGGGATTTCAATTGCTCTATCGCCTTCTCCAAGGTATCACGGGCTACCAGTTCCGTCGGGTTCGGGGGAATCGTTCCTCCTAAAAGGATATCCAGGTTCGGACTGATGCCGGAAGGCTGCACAAGATCAAAAAGATCCTTATCCTCCGGATCCATCAGATAATTAGATATTCCTTCCTGCCTTTTCGATAAATCGAAGACCTTATTCAAGCCCGGCTTACGGATGTCCATACCAACCACTACCACCTTCTTTCCCAAATAAGCCAAGCTGACAGCGAGATTTCCAGTCACGAAAGACTTACCTTCTCCGGGCTGCGTAGAAGAGAAAAGTATGACCTTTTGATCTTTCCGGAGCATAAAGAGCAGATTGGTCCGCAAACCTCGGAAGGTCTCCTCCATCATGTCGTTCTTATTCTCGCGCACCACGATCGCTCCCTTATCGGAGGATTTATGACCACACAAGGGCAATTCGCCCAAAATCGGAACATTCGTCAATTGCTCCACATCGCCACGATTCTCGATCTTATATTTCAATAATTCCACGACAAAGATGATTCCCACCGGAATAAACAGGCCCACCACAAACGCAGCCAATAAAAACACGAGCTTCTTGGGAGCCACAGGATCCTTCCCGGGTAATGGTTCCTCTACAATACGACCATTATTAGCCGTGGCTGCCAATGTGATCGCATTTTCCTCCCGCTTCTGCAACAGCATGATATATAAAGTCGCCTTGATTTCTTGCTGGCGAGAAATAGTCATGAACTCTTTCTCTTGCTTTGGAGCATCACTAATCCGGCTCTCAAATTTACTAGCCTGACGCTCAATATCTTTCTGGGCGATTTGTAGTCCTCGCAAGACACTATTCACGGTTGTCTCGACATTACGTCTCATCGCCTCAACGCCGGTGTTCATGTTTATCACCGCCGGGTTATTTTCCGAAGAGGTACGTAATAAACGTTTACGCTCGATGATCATCGTGTTATATTGTTCAATCACCCTAGTGAGGTTTTGATCCTGTAACCCTACGTTTGCAGGAATTATCTCTTCCTTGTTGACCGGATCGTTGATATAGGTACGCAGAAATTGAACCAAGCTGATCTGTGTAGCGTTCTCCGTACGTTGCTGCTCATACTTGGAACTCTCTTGTAAGGCTAGACGGGCATCACTTGTCAAATCCGTCAGACCGGATCGTTGCTTGAAATCCGCCAACTCGCTCTCCGCCGTACCCAACTCATGGTTAATTATACCGATACGCTCCTCTATGAACTCAGCGGTTTTCTGAGCTACCTCATTCTTCTCATCGTTCGCGTCTTGATTATAGAACGCAACCAAACGATTCACGAAATCCACGCCTCGCTCCTTTACTGTATTGTTCACGCTGATCTTCGCTATCGTCGTGGTCTGGGAAGAGGCGGTCACGCTCAAGTCTTTCATATAATCCTCGGCGGTCTCCGTCGGCGTATTTATGGTAACACGTAAAGCGATTTCCTCTTCTTCCATATACAAGGTATCGCCTCGCGTAAAGCTTAAAACACCCACAGGTGTTGGTAACACCGCCGGCAATTGATCAAATGCCTGTTCTATCTCTTGCTCTTCCTTATCTTGCACATATTCAGCCTTAACAGACAATTTTCCTGTTTTTGTAAATGTAAGATCCAGCTTAATCGGCTCCTCCAATTTATCGGCCTCTTCCGGTGTCATATAAATCCGCACCGGACTATTCTTATAAAGAGGCATCGCATAACCGAACGCTCGCTTTTCCGCTACACGAACATATAAATTCAGGTCGTTCACGACTTTTTTTATCAATGTACGGGATTTCAATATCTCCACCTCGTTATCAAAATTATTTGTCATGGAAAACATTCCCAAATCTTGAATGGCCGCCAACGGATTGTTGCCCGAACCGCTTCGCTTATCCTCCTCCTTTATCAACACGGAACTGGAAATGTTATATACAGGCGTTTGATAACGAAGAAACAGGTAAGTAGCGATGCAACATATCAATATACTAGCAACAAACCAACGCCAATAAAAAAGGTATTTGAATAAAAGAGCGACCAAATCAATCTCTTGTTCCTCGTTCTCTATCCCAGTGTTATTAATTATCCGTTCGTCTATCATCTCTCTTAATTTTCAATTCTCAATTTTCAATTTTCAATTACTTAAGTATGTTTACCAACAGGCCGGCAATAGATACCAGAATCGAGAGTGAGCTTACCCAAAGGGTCGTGCTGTTACCGATATCGGAGTTCTTAGCCTTCGTCTTGTTCGGGGTCACGTAAATAATATCGTTTTGCTTCAGGTAATAATACGGGGAAGTCACGACTTCGGCATTATTCAAATTCAAGTTAATGATCTCACGCTTACCGTTCACGTCCTCACGGATCAGCTTGACGTTATCACGGACACCGTAAATCGTCATATCGCCTGCCATCGCCAAAGCCTCCAGAACGTTCACCTTCTCGTTGCCGATCGTGAAGCTACCCGGACGGGCCACCTCACCCAACACGGAGATCTTGTAATTAGCCATACGGACCGTAACGATCGGGGATTCCTTCAAATAAGGTTTCAAACGCTCACGAATCAAGTCCTCCGCCTCGTTCTTGGTGAGACCACCCACTTCCAAGCGACCGATAACAGGGAAATCGATCTCTCCTTTATTATTCACCAAGTATTGCTGCATGGTCGGTTGTGTGGTCGTACTGATATTTGTCAAAGCCGCATTGATTGGAGTCTGTACCGTCAAGTTGAATGGAGTCGCAGCCTTCGGGTCTGTCGTATTGACCGTGATGCTCAACAAGTCTTTTGGCATGATCTTGGCGTCATACAACGGAAGGGTCTCCTCAAAATCGTTCACTGCCTCTGGGTTTTGGAGGTATGGTACGTTCTTGTAAGAAGTACAACTCGCTACCAATAGAGGTAGAGCTAATAAAAGTAGTAATCTTTTGATTTTCATATTATTTTGTTATCTTTTTTTTTATTTCTTAGAACACAGAATGATATGGATTTAGCGAAACAAACGAGAGAAAAGGCCTTTCGGTTTCTCCGGTTCGTATTCCGACTCGTATTTCCGCATTAAATCCTCATAGGAAAGTCTTTTACTCACCATCTCGTAAATCATACCCCAGTCCGGGAGACCACCAAGATTACGGTCATCAATAAAAATATCGGCCTTCAGCTTACGGGAGAAATGGTTATTCAGGCTTTTCTCTTCCTCCGGGTAATCTCGGTTCACGGCGTAAAACTCCAAGCCCCGCTCTCGGCAAAAGGTGACAGCCTCATCCAAAAGCTTACCCTCTCGCACACTCCATAAGATCAGCTTGTGGTGTTCTGTTTGTAACTTTCTCAATGTCTCGAAAGCGAAAGGGATCTCCTTCCCTATCGCCGGATATTTATGCTCAACGATTGTTCCGTCAAAATCTACTGCGATAATCATTTATAATTCAGATTTATAACTACCAACTAAATTGCTAATTCACTCCGTCCAATCTCGTGAATTGAGAGTTTTGGCTCTTGAACTCGGGGACGAAGGATTTCATCTCTCTCACCATAGGAAGAATATGTACATGAAGGGATAATTCAGCTAATAGATCAATGTGCTCTACCACATCCTTGTAGGCGTACTCCCGGACTGCTGCCACACGAATCTTCTCATGAGGGGTTTCCTTCGTATTCTCCTTGTTGCTCAATAGTTCCTCATATAATTTCTCACCGGGACGAAGACCTGTGTATTTAATCTCTATGTCTTTATCCACCTGCAAACCAGAAAGCTCGATCATACGCTTCGCTAAGTCAGCGATCTTGACCGGCTCACCCATATCAAAGATGAATATCTCGCCGCCCTTGCCCATCGTACCGGCTTCCAACACCAAACGGCAGGCTTCGGGGATTGTCATGAAGTAGCGGATGATATCGGGATGGGTTACCGTAACTGGGCCTCCTTTGGCGATCTGATCGAGAAAACGAGGTATCACGGAACCATTACTTCCTAATACATTACCGAAACGGGTCGTGATAAATTTAGTGTTTCCCGCTAGAGCCCCCTTACTGATCGCCACACTCAAGCTCTGCACATATATCTCAGCGAGGCGCTTGCTACATCCCATGATATTCGTTGGATTAACGGCCTTATCCGTACTGATCATCACGAATTTCTCTACACCATAGCTTACGGCGGCATCCGCTATCACTCGGGTACCAAACACGTTGGTACGAACAGCCTCGCAAGGGTTCTCTTCCATCAAGGGGACGTGCTTATAAGCTGCCGCATGGAATACTACCTGGGGATGCCAATTGCGAAATACGTAATCTACACGGTCCGGATTCCGGACATCGCCTATGATAGGTACAAAATCCAGTTCCTTATACTTCTCCTCCAATTCCAGGCGTAAGTCATGCATCGGAGTCTCGGCGGCATCAAGGCAGATCAGTTTCTTGATCGGGAAATGCGCCAGCTGGCGGCAGATCTCGCTACCAATGCTACCGGCCGCTCCCGTAACAAGGATCGTCTTATCTTTCAATAAGAGACCGATCTCGCCCAGATTTATACTGATCTCCTCACGACCCAGCAAGTCCTCAATACGGATCTCACGGACTGAACGCTTCATTCCGCCCTCATGGACCTCCTCCATATCAGGAACCACGAGAGGCTTCAAGGAGGCCTGCTCGCAATAATGAATCAAACGATCACGTTCTCGTCGGACGGTCTTTATATTCGGGAAAAGGATACCATCCAAGTTATTTCTGGGGATCAGACACAACAAGTCATCAATGTCCTCGATCTGGTAAACGGGAAGTTCCGCTATGCGAAGGTTCTTTTTAGCGCTACCAAACGTCAAGAAGCCGATGATGCTATAATTTTGCATGAATACTTGCCGGTTGGGTGATGTGGCTATCATCACGCTATCCTCATCCATACCGAACACCAGTACACGCTTGCGCTTTTTTCCAAGTTGGGACAACACGCTATTATATACATTAATCACGAATACACGTAAGGTGATCAGCAGAACAATCGTCAACATACAATCGGTTATCCCTCCCACCCAATATATAGAGGAATTGAAATCCGCCTTCAAAAGATGAAGCAGTATGAACATGAGGATGGATTTTGTGATGGCGACACCACCAATCCTCCATAGTCCACGTAGCGTGGAATGACGGATCACCCCGTGATAAACCTTGAACGTAAGAAAAGAAAGGATACTGGCCACAAAGGAAGCTATTCCTACCTTTAATACACTAATCCCGCTTATGTATACATGCATGATGGACAATAATCCCAGCACTCCTATCAAAGATACACATAGGGAAATGAAAAGATCCGCACAAAAAATGATCCAGCGGTTGATATACCGCAAATTTACCAGACGCCCCAGCGCTAAACGCCAGCGATTATAACGATATTTCACCTTTTCCATATTTGTTTTATTCATATCTATCTAACTATAATAATAAGCGACCGAACCTCTCAAGTGGTTGGAGTGGTATAAGCTAAAGCAAGAGTCTAGTCTATCGGTTAAAGAAAAAGGGACTCTCCTCGCTACTAGAGATAGCTGACCTCTTGATCGATATCGGCCGCCTAATTCTCATTTTCTAATTGCGACCTAGCGATAATATATTCTTGATTAGAGGCCCTCTTGAACCTCAGAAGTATCTTTAATCAATCTCCATGTCACGATCCATGGACGTGGTTTTTACTTCCGGCATCGGAAAATACCTCACCTCTTCCTTATGCCACTCCTTGTAACCGTCAAGCGTACGAGTAGGGACGGATAACCGACCGTAGTCATTGCCTTCGCAATGGAAAAGATGGTTACGTGTATAGGAACGTAACTCGCCATCTGTCCAAGAGACCATCACGATTGGAAACGGGTACGTGGTGAGGCTTAACGGGGTCACTAAGGTACGGGAAGATATTTGGCGTAACAGGTAAGCTGATTTCTCGAACGCCACCCAATACGGACCCGTACAGTAAAGATGGATGAAGGCACGATTATCCGACTCTCGCTTAAGAATCTCTTTCAAATGGTTTCCTAACAACGAGATAAGGCGTACTCCGGATCTATCCTCTTTTTTACCGTAGTGCGTATCCATCTATGTGTATCATAATAGCTCTAGCAGGTCACGGGTGATATTTACTTTGGCACATCCCAGTAGATCTACACGGATCACAAAGTTAAGATTGCCATCCTCCACTTCCAGCACGTTACCTTCTAGACCATGCAACTTACCGCCGTTAATACGTACCCTCGCTCCAAGAGGCAGCGGACGGGGATCGATAATGACAGGCTCTTCGGAATCGTCCAGCATCCTACGGAGTTTCACCATCTGCTCATCCGGAATGAAGGCTACGGGGCGTATGCCTCCAGATCGTTCGCCAGCTATGTTTACCATGAAACGTTTGATATAAGGAAGATGCACGATCTCCTTCCTACGCAAGACATCGGTGCAACGGATGAATACAATGGAACGGAAGACGATCCGGTCTACTTGCTTACGCTTGCCGCTTGGCAGAAGACACATCTCTTTTTGGGAGGCTATATAAACCTCATAGTCCTTCTCGCCTTCCGGCTGACTGGCTATGCGCTTTTCCAGCTTGTCACGGCATAGTTTCTCGGACTTGTTGTTGACGATAGCGATGTACCAATGTTTCTGATCAGATTTTCGCCGTAACGGGTTTTCAGGAATGGTTCTTTCAACGCCTACGGCGTCGATACCCTCATGAGGTACCGAATTTACAACCGTTTTTACAACATTCGCTCGCATTTCGTTGATTGCTTAAAAGAGATAGTTTGATATATGCACCATAACCCTTTTTCGCCATGTGAGAAATTAGGCTACTTAGTGAGTAGCGCAAAAGGTGGGAGAATGGTTATTACTCAGTTGTAGAGACGGAGCATGCTCCGTCTCCCACCGTCTGACAGTAATTTAAAACATCTTTTAGAGGGGATGAGACGAGGTATACCCATCTCTACAAGAATGTATGTTCGATTTTAGGGGGGGACGTGATGATTTCGGAAATACGAGGCCATTTCGTCTCTATTGCCATGTCTATACATCAGAAATAAGAACGAAGATTTAACGAGAATCCAACTGGAAACACAAACAAACCCTAATGATTGCTTGTTTTTTGTTATTTTTTACTACATTTGCGGCGTGAAACAAACGCTACTCACTAAGTAGCCTCATCCCACTTTCGACACATAATTATAGACACAACCAAAGCAAGTGCTATTCACCTCTGTCATTTTTTCTAAAGAGAAACTTCTCAGATAAATCTGGGTGGTCTTGATAGACTTATGCCCCAATAATTCACTGATCATTTCTATAGGGACATTTTGCTCTTTCAATGCCATGGCAAAGGAATGGCGGATCGTATAAGAAGTAACATCCGATGCTATTCCAGCGGCCTTTTTCAACGCCTTCAAATTTCGATTGAATCGGGATAGGGCCGCATTGTATTCGAGATATGCCTCATAGCCCGTCTTCGTTCCACTCAAAAAAGGGAATAAATAGCCTGAGGCCGGCTTCTTGTCACCCATTAATTCCTTGCGCATCAATTCTGCCGTATCCAAGATTTCCAGTCTCATCGGTGTGCCTGTCTTCTGCCGATTATAGTCCAATATCCCGTTTTTGATATTCCTTTCTTTTAGGTGGGCGAAGTCCACGAACGACATTCCTGCATACTGAAACAACAAACAAACGACCAGTTGTGTCTCCCTTAGCACCTCACTCTCTACCTTCACCGTCATCAACTTATGTTGGTTCTCTAAGGATAGGGATTTCTTGCGCTTACTCTCCACTCCCGTAAAAACTCCTTGGAACAAACCGGGGATATATTCCGCATCACCATTCTCCACCGCCTTGTTATAAATACAACGCAAACGGCGGATATACGTGGAGACCGTATTACGCATGCAATCGTTTTCCAACAAATAAGCCTCATATCGGTGAAGATTGGCCTTATTGATATCCGAATAGGAAATGTTCTCTGTTCCACTATACTTTATAAAGGAGTTCAACGCATCCTGATAACTTTTGGCGGAGGAATAACGCTTTTCCTCTCGTAACTGGGACATATACCTTCTCACCCCTTCCACGAATCCTTTCTCATCCATATCTCTCTGTTTTTTAATAATATTTGAAATGAATAGACAAATGTAACCATACTATCTGAATGCAAAAAGAATTACCGAAACACTATCATAATGTTAACTTCTTAAACATATTTCAAACACAGACTTTTTCAAAACAGTTACTTTTAAACCGATTATTATGGAATTTAGTACCCAAAACAGCACATTTTTTAGGATATATCCTAAACTTGTATGTATTTAGTCGGCTTATAATTTCTATTTCCCGTCAGATAACCGACATCTACCCGGCATCTAGTTCGGATTATCCGGCACTTGCTCTAATTTAGCTGGGATCTACTCCTAATCTCAATCTTTTGTACACTGAAAAACGAGACTATATAGAGCCTTTGCGCTCTAGAACGGCAAAAAAGTCGACTGATTTTCAAATATCATTCAGGAGGCATTTATTAGTTTTCTGAAACAAGAGATATAATAATTCGGCGGATATTGATAAAAAGAAGGCAAACTGCAAGTATTTTCCTTCATACACATTCTATTCGTCAGGGCTTAACTACCAGAGAATCGCATATAATACACACACACCCTATCCTATCTCAAATACAAGAAGCAGAAGGAGAGAGAAATGACAAATTGACATAATTAAGCCGTATTAATGACTTCTATCGATTGAATACACAATATTAAATTAGCAGAGACTTGCTTGCAGGTGTCGTTTTTTTTCACGAATATTGCAAACCAAACAACCAAATAAACATATTCAGTTTACTAAAGTTAATCTTAAAGAAAGGAGAGCCTATGAAACAGGAGCCATCATGAACCATATCTAGCAAGGAAACTGGCTGGAAGATATGGCTATATAATCCAGCCAAACAAGTTTCTAAACGCCTTTAAATCAATTAATACTAACACTAAAACATTACAAATGTATGAATGAAATTTGTAAGGGGAATCCTAACCCCCGATTAAACACAAAAACTAAATTGGGCAGAGTCATGAAGTTAACCTCAATCCCGCTATTTATTTTTACCACAGGGGTATACGCTTCCGTACACTCCCCAAACATGCGCATTAAAAGCGACATCATGATTATAGAGAAACCATCAATCGTATCCACCCCGCAACAAAACACCCGTCAGATCACCGGAACCGTGATTGATGCTACCGGTATGCCGATAATTGGCGCCAATGTGATGGTAAAAGGGACAACAAACGGGACAATAACGGATATAGATGGAAAATTCACGTTGGAAGTAGCCAAAGACGCTATTTTGCAAGTGTCCTATATCGGTTATATGAACCAGGAGATTCCGGTAGGCAATAAATCGGTTTTAAGCATCTCCTTGCAAGAGGACACACAAAAGTTGGATGAGGTGGTAGTGATTGGCTACGGTACGATGAAGAAAAGTGATATCACGGGGGCTATCTCGTCCGTGAGCGAGGAGAAAATCGCTCGCCAAGCAGTGGCCAATGTTTCTACCGCATTGCAAGGCTTGGCTACCGGTGTATCCGTCACTTCCAGTTCCGGATCTCCGGGTTCCGCCGCCACGATCCGTATCAGAGGTGTCGGTACGGTAAACGACGCGGAGCCATTGTTCGTCGTGGATGGGATGCCCGTGACGGATATAAACTACCTGAACACATCGGATATACAGTCTATGGAGGTGCTTAAAGACGCTTCCGCTTCCGCTATCTACGGTTCCCGTGGCGCGAACGGCGTAATCCTTATCACTACGAAAAAAGGCGCCGCTGGAAAAACCACCGTTACGCTCGACGCATATTGGGGTATGAACAAAATATTGAATAATCTCGATTTGATGTCAGGTCCGGAATGGTACGACTATCAGGAGCAGTTGAACACAGTGAGGAGCGTTCCCATCAACTTGGCCCTTGTCAATCGTAATGTTTCCACCAATTGGATGGACGAGATTACGCATACGGCCTTTATGCATAACTACAGTGTCGGCATAAGCGGTGGTAAAGAGAACGACTATAAATTCAATCTGGGCTTGAACTATATCAACCAAGATGGAACGATCAAGAAATCCAACTACGAACGGTTCAGTGTCCGTCAAAGCACGGAAAAAACGGTGCTCAAAGATCATTTGGTAGTGGGTACCAACGCGTCGATCGCAAGATCTACCGACGCAAGTATTAGCGAGCGCAACAGTAGTAATGTGTACGACTCCGACTATGGTGTCGTAAGTAACGCAATCCGTTTGGATCCGGTAACTCCCGCCCAAAACGCAGACGGTTCATATGGTTACTCTCCTTATATTGACTACTATAACCCATTGGCAAGTATCATGTATCGGGATAATCAACGGGAGAAACTTGCTTTCATCGGCAATATGTATGGGGAATGGCAGATTATAAAAGGATTGAAGTTCAAGAGTAGCTTCGGAGCGGAAATCAGAAGGGTAGACAATAAAACCTTCTCGCCTGTCTATGAGGTATCCTCAAGCCAAAGAAATTTAGAGAGTAGTTTATCGAAGTCGCAGACCAAAGGGCATTACTATACGTTCGAGAATACCCTTTCGTATGAGAAAACGTTTGCCGAGAAGCACTCCATATCCGCTCTCGTAGGTTATACCAATGAATGGGGTAAGCAGGAAACCTTGAGCGTAAATGCGAGAGATCTTATCGGAGAGTCGGATAACCTGCATTATATAGACGCTACGCTGGACAAGAACAAGACCACGGCCAGCAATAGCGCTACGGAATATGGTTTGATGTCTTATCTGGGCCGCCTACACTACGATTACAATAACAAATACCTTATTACAGCCACTTTCCGGCGAGACGGCTCCTCTAAATTCTCTTCCAAGAATCGCTGGGGTAACTTCCCCTCGTTCGCTCTAGGTTGGAGAATCGACAACGAACCGTTCTTCCAGAAATTGAACGCCGAATGGGTTTCCTCCTTGAAACTCCGCGGGGGTTGGGGACAGATCGGAAATCAGAATATCACCAATTATGTGGATCGTAGTTTGCTGTCATTGAGTACGCAATACGGTGCTTTATTCGGAGCGAGAGAGAATGAGACCTTGTATCAAGGTATTGCCGTGAGCAGATTGGGCAATCCGGATATTAAATGGGAGACCACGGAATCTCTGAATATCGGTCTTGACGCAAGCTTCTTTAACACCCGCATGGTCTTCAGCTTCGAGTATTATTACAAGACAACGAAGGACATGCTGCTGGCCGCTCCTATGCCTATCTATATGGGATATGCCAGCAACACCTACACCAATATCGGCGAGGCGAACAACCGCGGTATCGAGATGAATCTCGAGTGGAGAGACAAGACCGAAAGCGGTTTCGAATACAACGTGGGAGTAAATATGTCGACCATCCGTAACCGCATGACGAAATTGAATGGTGGCACACCAATCTCCGATGGACCATTCCGAAACGGAAGCATGTACCTCACCTATACGAATGAAGGTATGCCTATCGGCGCGTTCTGGGGCTATAAGACAGACGGGCTTATCCAAACACAGGAACAGTTGAATGCCGTTAAGCGGGCGGATTTCCAACCTAATGCCGAATTGGGCGATGTATTGTTCGTAGATACGAATGGCGATGGCAAGTTAGACTCAAGTGATAGATGCATGATCGGTAATCCTATTCCGGATATCATATACGGTATCAACATGGGTATGGCGTGGAAAGGCTTCGACCTCAATTTGCAGTTTGGTGGAACAATCGGTAATCAGATATTCAACGCGATGCGTTATTACACCTACTTCCCGAACGATATAACGAACAAGGATAGAGCGTTAATGAACTATTGGACGCCAAATAATACAAATACGGACATCCCTCGCCTGACGGCTACGGACGTAAACGACAATGACCGCTTCTCGGACATGTACGTAGAAAACGGGACTTATTTCCGCTTGAGAAACGCCCAGCTAGGTTATACCCTGCCCGCTTCTCTCACGCAGAGGATAAAACTACAAAAAGTACGTTTTTATGTAAGCGGCCAGAACTTGTTTACGATATCCAGTTACTCGGGTATGGATCCGGAAGTGGGTCAGTCCAGCTCTTTGTCTAGAGGCATAGATTACGGTATCTATCCTCAGAACATTTCATTCACCGGAGGTATTAATGTTACTTTTTAAAATTTATAATGTCATGTTTAAAAACAAATATATCATAGGAATCGTACTAGCGATTTTAACAGGATTCAGCAGTTGTGCAGATTTGGATTTAGCTCCGTTAGGAAGTCCGGAGGCTGGAGAGATATCAGAGGAAAGACAAGCTTTCTTGCGTCTGACCGCTGTCTATTCCGTCATGAAGGACTTCCGTTACACATGGTCAATGCAATGTTTCGGCGACGTGTTGTCGAATGACGCGACCTACAGCGGTTCTTCGAACGACGCACAAACCTTCACGTTGCTGGAGAATTATCAGTATCAAGCGGATCATACCGAGATCTTGAACAAATATCGGTATTCTTACCAATGTATTAATAAGGCCAATTTGTTTATACGGGATATGGAAATGGCAGACGATGCCCTATTCTCGAAATATAACAGGGAACAGATGATCGGTGAGGCCAAGTTTATTCGCGCCTATACTTATTTCGAGCTTGTGAAAACCTTTGGTGGTGTTCCTTGCTATACGGGAGTCTTGGATCTCGATCATGAGAGACTCGGACGTGCGTCTGTCGAAGAGATATACTCGGTTATCGAGCAAGACCTAAACGATGCGGTTAGCGTATTACCTAAGAAAAGTGAGGTGGCTAACTACGAGTCAAGCTATGCGGGAAGGATTACCAAAGGCGCGGCCATCGCCATGCAAACACGTATTTATCTGTATGAGAAAAAATACGATGAGGTAAAAAAGGCATTCGAGAAATTCCAGAATGAGTGCGGGGGTGAGTATAGCTTGGTCGCTCCGGAGGATTACGCTTGGCAATTCTCACTGGACGGCGAGCACTGCTCTTCTTCAATCCTTGAAGTAAATATGTATACCTCCACAACCCAAAGCGGGTATGGCGTTAATAACGGCAACCGTCACGTGCTGATGTCTATGCCCCGAAACATGACGATCGGCTTCGGTTGCGCACAACCTACACAGGCCTTGGCAGACGCTTATGATGCCGAGGGGGATATCATACGAAAGAAGACCACTCTCCTTTCCACGGAAGAGGCCATAGAGATCGAGACCGCGGCCAAAGGCGATGTGGCACCCGTTACGGACGACCGAACGGGCTGGTACAATCGCAAATTATATCTTGCGCCCGGACAAAGAGAGGAGAACCGGGGAAATAACCAACCCACGAACCTCAGGCTTATCCGCCTCGCGGAGGTATATTTGAACTATGCCGAGGCTTGTTATTTCAGCGGCGATATCGCTAATGCGCAAAAGTATCTGAATGAGGTAAGAAGCCATATCAACTTGGCTCCTAAAAACCATACAGGAAGCCAATTGTTTGAAGACATCATGAACGAGCGTCATCTGGAGTTTGGAATGGAAGGCTTCCGGTTCTTTGACGTGGTACGTGTAGGATGGGGAGAGAAAGTCTTTAACGGAACCAAGAAGGCGGAATTTGGAGCTAAGACTCCTTTCAGCGCCGGTGCGGAAGTATTGCCTATACCTCAAACCGAGATTGATATTAGTGACGGTTTAATAACTAATTAATAAGGAAATAACAATTCGCAAAAATCATAATAGCATGAAAAGGAATTTAGTATTGCTCGGAATCTGTCTCTTGGCCGTATCGTTCGTTGGAGAGGCCTTTGGACAGAAGAAAAAACCTCGTATCGGTATTGCCGGTATACAGATAGAAAACAGCGTGTTCGTCCCGAATAGGCAGCCGCTCGTAGGACACCCCGTAAGAATGCCGGACTATCTCAGCCCAGACTCCGCAATGGGACAGGCGGCCACTTGGCTTCCCACGCAGATTGGCTATGGCGGTGGAAGAGGCCCCGTGACAAAAGAATCGTACGACGCGTTTGTGGAAAAAACATTGGAGATGATCAAGGCCAATATGCCATATGACGCTTTCTGGTTTTATAACCACGGAGCTTGTAGCGTGGAAGGCGTAGCCGATCCCGAGGGCGAATTCATGGAGAAGGTGCGTAGCTTGATCGGAAACGATGTCTTGACTACCACCACGATGGACCTTCACGGAAATACGTCTTGGTTGGTAGCTCTCAACTCCGATTTGATTACGACTTATCGTCAAGCACCGCATGCGGATTCTCGCGAATCACATCGGCGAGGGGTTGTCAATTTGTTGGAACGTCTTGAATCAGGGAAAGGGCGTCCGGCATACAAGGCATGGGTTGCTGTTCCTGTCCTAGTTTCCGGCGAATGGTCGAGTACCCGTGTCGAGCCTGCGAAATCGCTGTACGCATTGGTTCCCGAGGTTGAAGCCATGCCCGGAGTGATAGACGCAGGGATCTGGATCGGTTATGTTTGGGGAGACAACCCACGGAACCAAGGAACCGTGATGGTTTACGGTGACGATGAGGAACAGGTAAAAGCCGGGGCGAAGAAACTCGCCCAGAAATTCTGGGATGTCCGTAAGCAGTTCTCGCTGGAAGCTCCGGGATATTCGCTCGAGAAATGTATCGATTTGGCAATAGCAAGCAAAAAGAAGCCTTTCTTTATCAGTGATATGGGAGATAATCCCGGCGGAGGCGGCTCAGGCGAGGTCACTTGGACTTTGGCGAGACTCTTGAAGCGTCCGGAATTCCAGACTGATAAGGGAAAGAGCGTTCTTTATTGCTCCATCCCGGGAGAAGAAGTGGTTAAGCAGGCACGTAAGGTCGGCGTAGGCGGACACGTAGAAGGCATGGTAGGTGCCATGGTCGATAATTCCTACGAAGGTCCCGTGAAATTGTCGGGTACCGTGGTTTATGTCAGTCCGGAAGAAGACAAGAACGCGGAATCATGGAGACGGAAAAGAGATATCGCTATCGTAAAGACCGGAAGCGTTTATGTGGTAGTAGGCACATCGTCTCCCACTCCAAACCTAGAGGGTTCAGGAATTGACCCGAAGGAAATGGATATCGTAATGGTTAAACAGGGTTACCTTGTAACCCAATGGTACAATATACAAGCGGATTGGGTGATGGCTTTTACAAGGGGAGGCGTGGATCAGGACTTCAAGAAGCTTCCCTATAAGAATATCGTGAGACCGATGTTCCCGATCGATCCAGACATGGCTGATCCGGAATTGAACGTTATCATGGTTCCTTCCGCCAAGCATTACTATGGCAGATAGATCGTATTGATCGATTTTTTACTGCAATGCCTATGCAGTGTTACTGCAATAGGTGTTGCAGTATTACTGCACAGGCATTGCAGCATCACTGCAACCCGGATTGCAGTGATGCTACTAAATTATCCTATATTCCTACTCAATAACTTTCGGACTTGCTCCTCCGTTAAATTCCGGCGGCTCGCATAATCTCTCATCTGCTCCTCATCGATAGAACCGATCATGAAATATTGAGAAGAGGGATGGGCAATATAAATCCCACTAACCGAAGCCGTAGGATACATGGCACCATTCTCGGTTAACGAAACACCAATTCGCGACATATCGAGCAATCCATCCAATGTGAAATTCAATAATTGATCCGGTAGAGAAGGGTAACCGATAGCCGGACGGATTCCTTGGTATTTCACCTTGTAAAGATCCGGGATAGACAAGGATTCGTCTTTAGCATATCCCCAATATTCTTTACGTACTTTCTCATGAAGATATTCGGCTGTAGCTTCCGCTAGGCGATCGGTCAAGGTTTGCAGCAACATTGAATTATAGGTATCGCCTTCTTCCTCAAATTTATCCTTCAAACAATCAGCGCCAGCTCCAGCGGTAACGACAAACGCCCCTACATAATCAGTTCGCTCCTCGGAAACCGGTATTACATAATCGGAAAGACATTTATAAATATTTTCCTCTTTTTTTACTTGCTGACGTAATAAAGGCAGCGCTATATCACCCATTCGGATCGTATCCCCTTCACTATTCGCTGAGAAAAATCCGTAAATCGCTTTACAATATTCAACCTTCATATTGACCAGCCGATCCAATAACCTAACAGCATCCTTGTATAATTGCATCGCCTCGGTAGCCTTCGCACGATCTTTTTCCGGGAATCCGGCCAACCAAGAGGCACGACAAGAATCGCAACCATGTATCTGGGAGATTTCCGAGAAACGGCCATTCAATTTCCATGCGCTAAAAAAGAAGGTCCAGTGGATATAAGGAATCACTTCTTCCAAGGGGATATAAGGGATAACATGTACCCCCATCCGGGCCGGAACAACCGGTGTATACCCGGTCCAATCTATTTCTATCGGATGCTTACGAGCCTCTGAAAGAGAAGCCAAGGTCTCTTTCTTCTGCCCTAAAGAGGCACGCAAGGCTTCTTGTTCTTGTTCCAACTCCCTGATATAAGCGTCACGGGTATCTGGATTCAATAGTTTGGCGGCGATCAACGGATTCTGTGAGGCATCCAGCACATGAATCACCGGATAATCATAATGCGGAGCGATCTTCACTGCCGTATGCAATTTGGAGGTCGTAGCGCCACCCACCATCATAGGAATCGTAAGTCCCGCTTTCTGCATCTCGTCCGCGACATGCGCCATCTCTTCTAAAGAAGGGGTTATCAGGCCGGATAAGCAAACCAGATCCGGTTTCTCCTCGATCGCTTTCTTTATGATCACATCTGCGGGAACCATTACCCCTAAATCAATCACCTCGTAGTTATTACAAGACAATACGATAGAGACGATATTCTTACCTATATCATGTACATCCCCTTTTACCGTAGCGAAAATCACTTTACCGGCCTTTGCGGAGCCGGAAGCTTTCTTTTCAGACTCAATGGCCGGTTGTAAAATAGCCACGGCCTTTTTCATCGTACGTGCGGTCTTCACGACTTGAGGGAGAAACATCTTTCCGGCACCGAATAACTCGCCGACCTTATTCATTCCGCTCATTAACGGACCGTCAATTATATCCACGGCATGCGGATAAATCCGCAAGGCTTCTTGTAAATCGTCCTCCAAATAGTCTCCGATCCCTTTGATTAAGGCATGTTCCAAACGCTCCTTCAATGAAAGCTCACGCCAAGCCTCATGCTTCTCCGGAGTTTCTCCGGAAGCTTGAACATGTAAATTTTGAGCATAAGTAATTAATTCCTCGGCAGCTTCCGGACGGCGTGCCAAGATCACGTCTTCCAACAAGGTACGGAACTCCGGCTCTATATCCTCATAAAGTACGGAGGTAGACGGATTCACGATACCCATATCCATCCCCTTCCCGATCGCATGATATAGAAATACGGAATGCATAGCCTCGCGTACATGATTGTTCCCCCGGAAAGAGAAAGATAAATTACTTACACCACCACTCACCTTCGCGCCCGGCAAGTTCTTCTTGATCCATTCAACGGCACGGATAAACGCCAGACCATAGCCATTATGTTCCTCCATACCGGTAGCGATCGCCAATACATTCGGGTCAAAAATAATATCTTGGGGATTGAAATCGATCTTTTCAGTCAATAGGCGATAGGCCCGTTCACAAATCTCAATCTTTCTTTCATAGGTATCCGCCTGCCCCTTCTCATCGAAAGCCATCACGACCGCAGCCGCACCCAGTTGCTTAATACGGGCGGCATGTTTAAGGAAGACCTCCTCTCCTTCTTTCAAGGAGATGGAATTCACGATGCTCTTTCCTTGCACGCACATCAAGCCTTCCTCGATCACTTCCCATTTAGAAGAATCGATCATGACGGGTACACGGGCAATATCCGGTTCGGAGGCGATCAAGTTTAAGAATGTCTTCATTTCTTTCACGGCATCCAACATACCATCGTCCATATTGATATCGATCACTTGGGCGCCATCCTCCACTTGCTTACGAGCGATCGTCAACGCTTCCTCATAACTGCCTTCTTTTATCAAGCGTAAGAATTTCCGAGAACCGGCCACATTACAACGCTCTCCCACGTTCACGAAATTATTCTCCGGTTTCACCTCCAGCAGTTCCAAGCCCGACAGCCACAGGCAATCCGGTTTCAAAGCCGGGATATGCGGTTTAGCTCCTTTCACCAACTCCGGATACCGGGAGATATGCGCTGGAGTCGTTCCGCAACAGCCTCCGATAATGTTCACTAATCCCTCTTCCACAAAAGGCTTCACATGTTGGGCCATTTTATCCGGCGTCTCGTCATAGGTACCAAAACTATTCGGCAATCCGGCGTTCGGATAAGCGCTGATATAATAGGGGGCATACTTCGCCAACTCTTGTAAATAGGGCTTCATATCCGCCGCTCCGAAAGAGCAGTTTAAGCCAACCGAAACAATATGTGTATGCTGTATGGAAGCTAAGAAGGCCAATAAAGTCTGTCCGGAAAATGTTCGTCCACCTTGCGCAGACAAAGTCAAAGACAACATAATCGGCAGGTCTTTTTCTTTCTCTTTCAACACGACCTCAGCCGCTTCCAATCCCGCTTTTACGTTCAACGTATCGAAAGTAGTCTCGAAAAGGATGATATCCACCCCGCCATCAACAAGTCCCTCGACTTGCTCCTTGTAGGCATTATACAAATCTTTATAAGTTACGGCACGATAAGCGGGATCGCTTACATCCGGACTCATGGAAGCTGTCTTATTGGTAGGACCGATCGATCCGGCCACGAAGATCGTACGATCCGGATGCTCTGCCATATAGGTATCCGCCACTTCCCTCGACAATCGGCCGGCGGCCAGATTTATCTCACGTACATAGGCCTCCATCGCATAATCTGCCATGGAAATAGCATTCGCGTTAAACGTATTCGTAGCGAAGATATCCGCTCCCGCATCCAAATACTGACGATGAATAGACTGGATTACATCCGGGCGGGTGATACACAATAAATCATTGTTCCCCTTCAACTGTCTCGGAAAATCGGCGAAACGTTCGCCTCGGTAATCTTGTTCGTTTAGTTTGAAACTTTGGATCATGGTACCCATACCACCATCCAAGATCAAAATGCGCTCATTCAAGAGTCGCAGAAATCGTTCCTTATTCATAAATATGTTTTACCTTTCTTGCGTACATATAACTATATCCCCGGAGGATCCATACCACAGCGATGGCGAAAAACAGACGGGTAGGCACCACCCAAAGAACGGGTACCCCTATCGCGGCAAAGATGATCGTATCTTCCAACAGGGAATGGCACACGGCCAAATGATGGTTCAGCAAGTTGCCGTCACCGTAAGACAACTTCCTCTGCTCCATTTGCTCTACCATAATAGCCCCGCCATAAGCCAGTCCGACCACATTACCTACCAACCACAAAAAAGCGGCATCTTGAGGCAAGCCAAATAATCGCATCAGTGGAGAAAAGACCGAGGACAATCCTTTCATTAGATTAAACTCTTCCAATATATAATGAAGGATCATTAAAGCCGTAACAATTATCAAAATAGAAATCACCACCTTCATCGAGCTGGTAAACCAAAGTACGAATACTTCCAACCAATTATCGCATACAGCCGCGCTTTGAGCGATCCCGACCTGTCCCCATCCTTCATGGGGCATTACCCAATTCAAAGAAAAGGCGATCACGAAACTCATGATCAAACGGAGCAGCGTCATCTCCCAGAAAGAAGACCCGGTCTTTGCCTGTACGGAGGATTCTACCATTAGATTATGGGAAGTAAGGCACATCAATGCCAATATCGTAGCTTCACGGACTCCTAAAGACATCGAGGTGATCAAAGCGATCGGAGCATATAATGGGGAGAATATACTGGTTATAAAAACAATGGCTGTCTCCCCCGGCAGACCCACCAACGAGAACACGGGCACTAACCAATCCGAGATCTGACCTAATATTCCGGAATATTGCAATATACGGACCAATAAAGAAATAGGCAAAATAATCTTTAGCAGCCATAAACACGTCTTGCCTGCTTTAGGCAGAGCTTTCAGGATACATCCCCAAACCCTACCGATCACGCCTTGCCCTGTTTCCATCTCGACTTATCGTTTGAAAGCCCGATCCATCTCCCGTCGGTCGTCACGTTCCCGGATGGAGTCTCGCTTATCATATTCCTTTTTACCTCGTGCGATCGCGACGACTACTTTCGCCAATCCTTTCTCATTGATAAACAAACGAGTGGGAACGATCGTAAAACCACTAGCACGAACCGCACCCTCGATCTTTCGTAATTCCTTTTTGGTAAGAAGTAATTTCCGGTCCCGCCGTGCGTTGTGATTATTGTACGTACCGTAAAAATATTCGGCGATGTACATATTCTTCACCCACAGTTCCCCTTTTTCCACGATACAAAACGTATCTACCAAACTCGCCTTCCCTAAACGGATCGATTTAATCTCCGTTCCGGTCAGTACGATCCCGGCCGTAAAAGTGTCGAGCAACTCGTAGTCGAACGTCGCCCGCTTATTCTTTATCTGTATGTTATTACTAATCTTCTCCTTCATCTTGTGTTATTCTGTCAAAAACTCAAACCGGGCATCAGCATCGATAACAAAATCTCGATAACTGCCGGAGTCAGTAATATAATGGCGGTTGTAAATCCTACGAACTTCAAGCGGATCTTCTCCTCGACTCCCATATACGGACCAGCGCCTTCCCAAACAATATAGAATGTATAAAGGATAAATATCCGCAAGAAGAAAAACTCGGGAAGCAACATCAATACGATATTCAAAGCGAACATCAACGACGAGGAATACCCGACGAAGCGCAACCACAGTTTCAAATCCTTCTCCCGTTTAAATATACCTTGCCATATCTCGTTCATCAGATAAGCCCCGAGGTAAAAACCACCGAACGAGGACACCAATGTCCGGATAGACGACTTCAAGGCCAGCTCTAAATCAAACTCCTTCCGCGTAAACAATACGCCCAGAAAAGCCGCGACAGTAACGAAGCCGATCAAAGGATACACGAATCGGGATAAGAACTCCTCCTGCTTCTCTCCTTTTTTCGCTAACAAGACCCACGCCTTCGCCGGCTGTGAGATGATAGCGATTACCCACCTAAATATCTCCTTATACATCTCTGTTTACTTTTAAATAGCAAAAGTATATATTTAATTCGTAAAACGCAACGTAAATACGTCGGTAGCCCCCCAAACACATGCGGTTGTATCCGCATTATAGCGTTCGGCATAATTTATTTTAAAGTTTATCTCATTTTGCCCCTCCCTGCTCTCTATCGCTTTGGCTTGGTCCAAAAACTTATCGATCGTAAAAGCGGTCGTATTGATCCATTTAGTGGAATCGCCGGTACCCCCCTCTTGGGTTACCCGGAGATATAGGTTATAGATCCGTTGTCCGTCATCATCTTTTTCCACCTCCTGATCAGGGTTATAGGATAAATTGAAAATATCCTTTTGGTCTACCTGATGATTTACATGTTGGGTTTGCAAGAAGAAACGTCCTTCCAAATAAATACTTTTCTTAAAGTCCAGCGTAACCAGACGCTCCTTGTCCAATACAACCGTAGTATCAGTCAATGTCTCATGCAAAGGCCATACAGCGACCGAATCATACTTATAAATCTCAGCGTTGTAAACACCATTGCCCAATTCCTCGCTAAAATTCGTCTTGAAATCAACCACACAGCAGTCGCCATCTTTCAAATCCGTCCGATTCTCAAACTCAGAGGAAGAGACGATAAAGATCTCCCCTTGATCATCCGCCGTGTAGATACATCGCATAGGATTCTCACGTATCACTCCTACTCGATGATAATTGATGGAATTACTTCCATCCCCCATACAAGAGGTCATTAAGAAAAATAAGGATAAAAATAAGCCGTATAAAATTCGCTTTCTCATCTTCTTTAGTTTATAAGTAAAGGATCTGTTACTCCCCATGTAAACTGGGTACTATCTTTCGGATTAATTTGATCGATATAATGAATCCGAACATACATATCCGCGTCGCGTCCACCTTGTTCTCGCATATCCTTGATAAAATTCGCCAGATTAAAGGCATTGATAACCGCGATAGCCTCCTCTGCCTTATCCTCTGGCTTTCCGGTCGTAGCGGCAGCCCGTAAATATAAGGAATAAATTGATTTCCGATTTTCAACAACTGGTTGTTGAGTCGGATCATAAGTCAGTTGCCAATTTAAAGCCCGGTCTTTTGTTGTCCAACAGGCGGAAGGCAAAAACAAATAATCTTCCAATTTGACGTACAGAACAGAGTCGTTCGGATTAACCGCAAGTATCGGTTGCTCATTTGTCAATAGTTTATGCGTATCCGTAAGAGGACTCTCAGCGTTTTGCTGGTTAACGGCGGTTTCCCCTTGTATCGTCACCGTATAATACCCTTTTTGTTCCGCACCCGTATTTTCCGGCAAGCTAGGATCATAATCAAAACTCACCAACAAGCATTTACCCTCTGAGTATGAGCTCAGCTTCGTCGCATAGATCCAGCCGAACCGGGTATTAGCCATCATCAACGCGCTATCTCCATGTTGACGAACCACAGCGGCGGTCGTTCCCGGATTATAGACGTTATTTATGTCTTTCAGGCAAGAAGTAAACAGACTCACGATAACCGCCACCCAGACAAAACCTATTAAATTCTTGTATCTCATTTCACAATACTCCTCTTAAAGTACGCAAAGATACGATCTTTACCCATATGCATAAAAAAAACGGCAAAAAAATAGGGCGTATCGATAATCTTCTTATCGGTACGCCCTCAACTTCTATACTAATTTCTTTATGAGTTTTTCACGACTTGGAATAGAACGGTATAAGAAGCCCATTTCAAATCCGTACTATCTTTTTCATTAATCGTATTTAGATAATTGACCTTAAGATTAAAAGACTTTGAATCTTTATTAGCCTCAGCGCTATTCACAGACTCCAATACAGACTTAACATTAAACGCACGGACTTCTCCTATGGATGATGCAGCAGAACCTGTTCCGTCCGCTACTTTAGCGACACGCAAGAACAAGTCATATGTCGGGACATTATCCACCATAGTAGGCTCCTTTGAACGATCCCAATATAAAGTATAAGAATTTTTCTGATCCTTAAACATATCCATTGTTATAAAGAAGAATAAATAACCGTCTACATACACCCCATAGTCGCCATTGCTAAATAGGTTTTTTACAGGTATCTCATTCTGAAGTAAGCTGGCCGAATCTGGCACATTATAAAAGACTGGCTGTCCTTTTGTTATCTCATCTGCCACAGAGATTGTCGCTGTTAAATAACCATTTGTCGCCGCATTCGCATTCTCCGGAGAATTTAGGTCTAATTCATAGTTGATCAAGTAACAAGCTCCGTCAACTACTTGTGCCGATAAAGACGGAGAGTATAATGCTCCCATATTTGTATTCAGTACCGTTTTATATGTCTTTTCAGAAAGACCTGCGACACCAAAGCCGGCACGAGTCACCGTATTATTCGATTCTCCAAGACAAGAGGTCAACAACAATAATGACGCAGCCGCCGCTGCTCCAATTAATTTAAATGCTTTCATAATTCAATTTTTCTATTTTTAAGTATTTGTATTTACACTGTTAATCTATCGAGTATTAAAAACCAAAACGAAATCCGAACTGAAGGCTCATGTTAAACGGCTTCTCCGAATGGATGGTTTCGATCTCGCTACCATTATCAAAATAATAGCTGGCTCCCACCTCAGCGAAAGCGCTTACAAAACGGATAATCGGATAACTTACACCCGCACGGGCATTTACAGACCATAGCCATTCTTTCATTCGAATATGTTCGCTTTGCTTTGCGATCTCTACCTCATCCGAGAATAATTTCATTCTACGTTTGCCAGCGACATTCACTTCCGCCATACCTCCGGCTGAGGCGTAAAACATAAAACGATTCCATTCCGCGATCTTATAAGTCAATGATAATGGAATTCCTATAAAATGCAATCGCTGATCATTCTCTATATGATACGTATTATTCGTACTCCACTCCGATCTTAAGTAAGAATAAGTTAATCCAGTCTGCAAAGAAAAACGATTATTCAAATAACGACTAATTGAGATCCCCACCCCAATAGGCGTCTTATGATGAATATCCGTCTTAGCAGGATCTTTCTTCTCCGCATCGAACGAATTTAAGCTCATCAGATTCTCACTCTTAAGCACGCTGCTATTCGTCACATACTGAGGGACCAGATTATCAGCGCCCATAGAAAGACCTCCACCTCCCATACCGAACCCCCATTTCCGGGACGCAGTCTTCTCCGGCTTCTTTTTAGCAACAGGAGTAGCATCCGCGACAAGTACATCATTCTTGAGAACAACTATCTCATCATTATTCCTTTCAACCTCCGGCTCAACGGTATCTTTCTCATTCGCCGGTATATCAGCAGACATTACCTCCGACTCAGAAATAGGCCGATCCTCTGCGCTCTCTACATTTTGCCGGAACGCTGCCATCCTAGCCTTAGCTCCCACTTTAACCGCTCCAGATGCCGCTTTTGCCTTCACGACCGCAGCAGCAGGAATAGTCGCTAATACGGGTGCTTGCTCCATCGTTTTCTCTACCGGAACAACCGGGGTATCCACGGATGTCGACTCTTGTGAAGACTGTATTTCTTGGGCTATAGGTAGATCTTCCATCTCCCTGTCATATAAATAGATACCACCCGATACGACCAATAAGGAGATCACGGCGGCGGCAACCCAGTAGCGAAGCGTACGACGCAAAGGAACCGGAGCCTTTCCGGGCAATCGATCGGCTATAGCCTCCCAGTCGCCGGGTAGCGTATCCATCTCGAAATCCTCTAGCTTCGATCGGATCGCGTCATCCCATATATCTCTTTCCTTTTTACTCATCTTATCTCAATACAATGCGTTAATTCTACGTTGTAATAACTGCTTGGCACGGGTATATTGGGAACGGGAAGTACTCTCTGTTATGTTCAACATCTCACTGATCTCCTTATGAGAATATCCCTCTATCGCGAACATATTGAATACGGTACGGAAGCCAACCGGCAACTCCCTCACTAGATTCATCAACTCAGCCGCCGACATGTCCGAGATAGCCGAACTATCGGGTTGAATCAGTTCCGCCGTATTGTCAAGATCGGTCGCTTCACGCAACACATCCGACTTTCGCAGATATTCCAACGCACAATTAACAAAGATCTTCCGCATCCACCCCTCAAATGAACCACTCCCTGTATAGGAATCCATACTGGTAAAGATTTTCACGAAGCCATCCTGCAACAAATCACGAGCCGTTTCCCTGTCGTTCACATAACGAAGGCAAACTCCCATCATTTTTCGGGAATACGCATCATAAAGCTCTTTTTGAGCTCGTCTCTCCCCCTTCCGACAACCCTCTATCAGTTGTAGCTCATTCATTCAGTCGTGCCTTGAACGTCTCCCTTCTGGAGACTGTACAATATTAGGATGTAAATAATTAAACAAACGCTGCATTCCGTAGAAAAATTATTTCATAAACAGGGCGGACACTCCGGCCCGCCCTCACGGAACATCTGCAAAGATAAGATGTTCTTATGAATTTCCATGTTAATGAGCGTGAGTATGCTCACTTTTTTTCGCCGGAGGTACCGGACAGCCGGCGCCATTATCTACCGGAACCGCTTCCATACCGATCTTTTTGAAGGCCGCGGCCAAGCGAGTCTTCGAAGTCTTATCCGTCTTGTAAGTCACAATGGCCGTACGGGTGCTCAGATCACATTTCAAGTCGGTCACTCCTTTCTCGAAAGCGATATTTTTCTCGATCTTCTTGATACAGTGATCACAATCCATCGCTTCGATAAAGAATGTCACAGAGTCCTTCTTCTTTTTCGCGTCTTGGGCGAATGTCATCGATACCGTACATACAGCACAAAACAATAACATAATTAATCGTCTCATAATCAATCGTTTTTAATATTAATAGTTCTAATTATCCATTCATATCTACCAAAAGAAAAGTACCACTATAGGCATCGGGCTACACGTATATAGGCGTAGAGGCACACCAGTATACGCATAGGCCTACACGTATATACGTGTCAATCCCTGCTTATATTAAAGCGGATACCCGCATAAATTTTCCGTCCATGCACCGGTCCCCACACCATAGATCCATCGAAGTTATCCCCTCTGGGATTGCTGGCATCGATAATCGGATTCGGTTGTTTGTAATTAAACAGGTTCTCCGCTCCCACGTAAATAGACCATTGACGGAAATATTTCGTAATCTGCGCATTCACTACCGTATAAGCCTTAAAATTCGGCTCCCATAACGGATTAGACGCATCCGGTGTCGGCATACGACCGCCTCCATTAAACTGGCCGGTCAAATCAAACTGCCATTTTTTCAACGGGGTTTGATAAGAAGCGGTCAATAAACCTTTATAATCACTAACCAACGGCTTTTTCAATCGATGCGCTACACCCTCCTCATTCCGGTAATCGGTCTTCGCGTCCGTATAACGATAAGCGGCCGTTAACGTAAATCCCCGGAAAAAAGGATAGGAAGCCTCCACTTGGAAGCTATTCGAATAGGAACGCCCATCCAGATTGTAGAAACGAACCGCATGAGGATCACTATCCATATCCACCACGATTTGCTTCAAGAAATCGGTATAATACCATTCCCCGCTCAAGCTCAGTTCCTTCCCGAACAAAGGTATATAAAATGACAGATTCACACCGGTATTCCACGCTTCTTCTTGATCCAGATTGTCGGCGATATACATTTTTCGACTACTGGATAACAAAAAGTTGTTCTCTGCCAGCACATTCGCTGTCCGAAATCCTTTACCTGCCGAAGCCCGGATATGGAACCAGTCAAAAGGATTATATTTAATATGTACACGAGGGGTTACAAAGAAATCATACAACGTACTATAATCCGCACGTACACCCGCCAATAAGATCAGTTTATCATTCAGATTGAACGTATATTGGGCATAAGCTCCCGGCACGACTTCCGTACGGTCATAGGCATGACGGACCGACTCTCCTCCCGCATATTGAACCAGATTCTCGTCGAAACCATCATAGTTCATACTTAATCCGGTACTCAAGCTATGCATCGGCGTAAACTCCTTTTCATACAGCAAACTGGCATATACATTATTCTGATATACATTATAGGGCGTACGGTCATATCTTGATTTTTGCTCATGATAAGAACCGGAAAGTATCAATGCCACGCTCTCTACCTTTTCCTTATCGATAATATAGGCCTGCTTCGTAAATAATTCGGCCCGGTTCGTATTTAAATGAATCCGATACGGGTCGGTGAAATCATGGTGTTTCGTATCCTGCCCACCGGTACGGCTCTCATGCAGATAGCGAACTCCGTATTGAGCCACGTATTTATCCAATTTATGATACCAACGATTCATTACGTTCACCTGTTCCCTTAGCGGCGTATCGAGAAAACCATCGTCATTACCGTCATGTTGCATTTTATCATTCGAGTAGTGTACCAATAAACCGGTAGAGAGCTTGTCGTTGATATGCCAAGAAGCATCCGCATTCCCTTCATAACGTCCGGCATCACTAGCGAACACATTAGCAGAGAAAATATCCGCCGTAGGGGGCTTCTTGAATTCCACGTTGATTTGTCCGGCCAACGCCTCATACCCATTCTTAACCGAAGAGGTTCCTTTAGACACCTGAATACTTTCCATCCAAGCTCCCGGAACATAATCCAGCCCATATAAGGAAGCGGCCCCCCGGAAATTCGGGTAATTCTCGGTCAACATTTGTACGTAGGTTCCCGCCAATCCCAACAGTTTAATTTGCCGGGCACCTGTAGCCGCATCCGAGTACGATACATCGACAGACGGATTTGTCTCAAAGCTCTCCGCCAGATTACAGCAGGCCGCACGGCAAATCTCATCGTACGTAATTTTCTGAGTTTGCAATACGCTCGTACGGGAAGCGATGGTTCCCATCTTGCGCTCACTAACCACGACCTCATCCAAGGCGATCTCACCTTTTAAGATAATCTGCATAGCATCGTCCTTCTCATCCACAGGGGTGACCTCAGTCATATAACCGATATAGCTAACCACCAGATTCTTGGAGTCACCTTTTCGTTCTAACTCGAAATTTCCATCCACATCGGACGTGGTTCCATTTTGGGTTCCTTCCCAATATACATTTGCACCGATAATAGGTTGTTTGTTTTCATCACATACACGTCCTTTCACTTTCTTGCCGGAATCCTCGGCCCAAGTCAAAGTAAAAGTCAAACAGGACAGTAAAAATATCAGATATAATTGTCTTAACATGATAGTTGTTATTTGATTGAATCGTTAAATACAGTTTCCGCAGGGATAGAGTATCCCCTACCTTAAAAACCAAAGGGTATTCAGCGAGCAGCTTCCACCCTCACGAATACAATCAAATCAAAAGCGTAGTCAATAAAGAAAGGTACACACGAGGACAGGCTACAGGAGGACCTGTCACCCTAATCTCATAGGAATCAGCAAATAAGGAAGCGATTTGTAAACTCTCGAAAATAGAGGAGAAGAGCAAATCATGTACGACTGGTTGCAGATCCGGTACTTGTATATTTACAGAATTCCAATCAAAATCAACCCGTTCAATGCCACAGCCGTTCATGCCACAACACTCCACCGTATTATTCGCAAGCTTATCACGACTATGATCATGTCCATGAATCTCACAGCACTTAGCTGCCAATAAAGCCTCCACTCCCTCTTTCTCGCAAACGCCACAACAATAAGATACGAAATTAACCCCCGCTCCCCCATAAAAGATCAAGGAAGCAAGAATTACAAGAAACAAGGATGTGGCAAATCGTCTCATATGCCGCAAAAATAAGCAAAAAAACTCGAAATCAAAATACCCCCTTTACTTGATAAATTTAGACAGGTAATAATAGGTATCCGGAGAAGGTTCACTCTCCATCCGGTAACGGGTGGAAGCCGTTACAGAAAATGTATACCCACGTTCAGACTCTACATCGATAGGAAGAAAAAGCTCGTTGCCATAAATATTCGTAGCTAATATGGATTTTGCCGAAGCCGTGTCGATCGAATCCGTCAATGAATAATAAACGGTATAAGTTAAATCCTGCTTTTCCGACACAGGTTTCTGCCAAGTTAAATGCAACTCATCATCTAAACGTTCCACTTTGATGCCCTCCGGAGCGGCAGGTACCGAATCATTCAGCCAAGTCAACGGAGGCAATTGGGCCGGATACTTATAGTAATTGTCTCTCAACTCTTTATAGAGTCCCTTATCATTATACAGGACATTTCCACAACGAAAGAACGCACAGCCGGCTCCTCCGTAATAACGGCTATAATCGATCTGGTCCGTTATATCATTCACGGCCCAGTCCGCCTCACTCTTGTCCATCCGATAAGCTCCCAAGCCGGGTACGACCAAACGCCCGTTACAATTATCCACCCAATTATCCACGAAAGGAAAGAAATTCTTATGCAGGTAATACATCATCGGAACAATCATATCTTGTTTACCTTGTTGCATCCATATCTTCGGGTCTTGGAAGACACTTTCGTAAGCGGTCCAACCCGCGTTAGGTACCCGTTCAATACGATTATATTTCCCGAGTGGCGAACTGCTCACCTGTACCCAAGGTTTCGTTTGCTTTACCCAATCGTAAATACGGTAAACCATCCGGTTGATATTCTCCCTACGCCAGTCTGCCAGAGACTTTTTCTTACCGGATCTATTATACAGCGCTTTATCCGGGAATGTTTTCGCCTCTTCGGGATAGCGGATATAATCGAAATGGATACCATCTATATCATAGCCATTCACGATCTCCTTGACTAAGGATAAGATATAATCAGCGGTCTCCGGTACGCCGGGGTCCAAATACCACTCTCCATTATGCCGTTTGCAAAGTTTTGGTTTCTTTTTAACCACGGAAAGCTTTCCTTGCTCCTTCACGCTTTTTTCCGTTCCTAACGGGAAAGTCACGAACCACGCATGGCATTCCATTCCCCGCTTATGGCATTCATCAACGACAAAAGCGAGTGGATCATATCCCGGTAATTCTCCATACTTACCGGAGAATGTCTTACTGACTGGTTCGATAGCCGAACGATACATCACGTCTCCCCTCAAGCGAGCCTGAATGAAGACCATATTAAAATTCGCTTCTTGAAGCCGGTCCAAGATATCAAGCAATGCCTGTTGCTGGGCTTTTCGTCCCGCCTCGGTAGTAGCCGGTTTATGAGGCCAATCCAGACCATAAACCGTAGTCAACCAAACCGCACGAATTTCCTTTTTGGGAGGCTCTACCGCTTGTAACAGACAAAAAACGGGTAAAGCCAGCGACAGGATAAGCAACAGACAAAACTTTCTCATCTTTATAATGCCTTATTGAGCCCGCGAATGTAGTATTTTTTGAGTCTCTTCCGGTAAATCAGTCGTAATAAAATCGACTCCCAGATCGATCATCTCTTCCATTAATTTAGGGTCATCTACGGTCCAGACATTCGAAGTCATGCCTAGGACTTTACAATCCTTCACCCAATCCGGATGAGATTGCAAGACTTTATAATGGTAGTCTAATCCTGTAAAACCAAACTCTTTCAATTCCATCGGGGATAATTCTCCATTCAGATAAGAAACCTCAGATTTCGGACATAGACGGATAAATTCTTTACAAGCATCCATATTAAAAGATATGTAATCCGTACGTTTCGCTAATTTCATACGCTTCACCATATATACAACAGCTTTAGCAGCCTCACGGTTGCGTTCCGGGGTCTCATGAGCTTTCAGTTCTAAAATTAACCGGACATTCTTCAATTTCTTCGCACGTTTCAAATATTGCTCTAAAGTAGGGAGCTTTTCGCCGTTGCTCAATTGCAAATCTTTCAATTCATCATAAGTACAGGATTGAATATGTTTTCCTTGGATATCATTATCATGGAATATTACCAGCACATTGTCCGCCGTAAGATGTACGTCGAATTCCGAGCCATAGGCACCAATCTCGCTGGCACGTTCCAAAGAACGGATAGAGTTCTGAGCAGAGCCCTCCGTTTTCCAATACCCCCGATGGGCGATCACTTTCGTGTTATCCTTTGCCGCTACCATTCCTGCCATCATCAGGCAAAGTAGCAAAAGAAGAGTAGATTTTAAATTCATGGAAATTAAATTAGTTGACAAATGACAAGTGACAGTTGATAGTTGACAAGTGACAGTTGACAGTTAAATACCGCTTGTCGCAACTGTCAACTATCAATTGTCAACTGTCAACTATTTTCCGATCTCTGATAAATAACGTTCAGCCTCGATAGCAGCCTTACAACCACTTCCCGCAGCGGTAATAGCTTGACGATAATGGGGATCAGCGACATCTCCAGCGGCAAACACACCCGGAACTTTCGTTCGGGGAGTTCCCGGAACTGTCTCGATATAACCGATCTCGTCCGTATCTATCCATGGCTTGAAGATATCCGAATTAGGTTTATGGCCAATCGCCAAGAAGAAACCATCGATGGCGATATCCACTTTCTCCTCATCCGGCTCTCCCATACGTTTTACCAAATGAGCACCCTCCACGCCATTCTCTCCAAACAAACCTAAGGTATTATGCTCGAAAAGTACCGTGATATTCGGAGTCTTGAAGACACGTTCTTGCATTACTTTTGAAGCACGCAAATAGGGTTTACGCACGATCAAGTAAACCTGCTTCGCCAAACCAGCCAAGTAAATCGCTTCCTCACAGGCCGTATCTCCACCACCCACTACCGCTACCGTCTTTTTACGATAGAAGAAACCATCGCAAGTAGCGCAAGCGGATACACCCATACCCGCATATTTATGCTCATCCGGAAGACCCAGATACTTCGCGGAAGCACCCGTAGCGATAATCAAAGTCTCCGTCTCGATCACTTTCTCACCATCAATCGTAATTTTATAAGGAGCCTCACCCAAATCAGCGGCGGTAGCGATACCGAAACGGATATCCGCACCAAAACGGACGGCTTGTTTTTTTAAATCTTCCATTAACTCAGGACCGGTTATACCGTCCGGATATCCCGGGAAATTCTCCACCTCCGTAGTTGTTGTTAATTGTCCCCCCGGCTGTATTCCTTCATAAAGCACCGGAGATAAATTTGCACGGGAAGCATAAATCGCTGCCGTATAACCTGCTGGACCCGAGCCTATAATAAGGCAACGTACTTTCTCATTCACTGAATCGCTCATAGTATCTAAGTATTAATTATCAATTTTCAATTCTCTATTATCGAAGGTCTATCACCTCTACGTCCGGATAATCCCCTTCGTTAAAAACAAAAAAACGATCCGGTTGGTTTATACCTGTTTTCAATTGGCTGATCTGGATCGTACTGCTAACGCCGTTTTTAGAAGTAACCGTGATACGAGCCGGGAAATTTGAATATTTCTCGATTTGCAACTCCACTTTCACGATATCCCCTTTTTTCTTCGGTGTCAATTCCACATCGTAAGCGGCTTTTCCGTTCGGTGCCGTACTCTCGCCTTTATATGTTGCCGTGAATCCTTTCTTATAACTATTTAATAAAAGAGCAGGATTCGTAAATTGTAACTCCTCTCCCGTAGGATTCGTCACGTTCACCTCATCGTTCCGTTCCACATACGTCCATTGCGTCGTACCATTAAACCAAGTAAGCGCATCCGGCGTGACTAATGTAAACTTATCACCTTTCATCTGGATGGTTCCCTCAAAACTCTCTCCCGCATTTTGACCGGCAGAACGGGTAAACATCGTAAAAGAAGCGCTTATCCCGTTCGAATTCTCATAAGCAGCAGCAGCCTTCCCCAAGATATCATTCGCGTTCTGGGCATGCGCCCCCACTCCTAACCCCAACAGGAAACACAAGAATAATCCGACAAACGCGATACACCGCCACACTCTTATTTTATGTTCTCTTCTCATATTTATTTCAAAGCATTTAATACTTGCTCCAACGAATACTCATCTTGCACCAATACTTGACGGGCCTTACTTCCCTCAAACGGGCCAACAATACCGGCAGCCTCCAATTGATCCATCAAACGTCCGGCACGATTATAACCGATAGCGAATTTACGCTGGATCAAAGAAGTAGAACCTTGTTGCTGAATCACGATCAAGCGAGCCGCCTCGTCAAATAAGGGGTCTCGATCTGATAAATCGACAGCTCCCGAAGTCGATGCCTCTCCCCCTTCCGGTACATAGTCCGGAAGCAGATAAGCGGTTTGGAAGCCAGCCTGCTCACCGATATAATCCACGATATCCTCCACCTCGGGCGTATCTACGAAAGCGCACTGCACACGAACCGGCTCTTGTCCCGCCACGACAATCAACATATCGCCCCGTCCGATCAAACGGTTAGCGCCCGGAGCATCCAGAATCGTACGTGAATCGATCATAGAAGCAACCTTAAAGGCAATACGGCTCGGAAAGTTACTCTTGATCGTACCGGTAATCACCTTTGTATCCGGGCGTTGCGTAGCCAAGATCATATGGATACCTACCGCACGGGCCTTCGCCGCAATACGAGAGATAGGCAACTCGATCTCACGTCCGGCCACTGCGATCAAGTCGGCAAACTCATCCACTACCGCCACGATATAGGGTAAGAAGCGATGTCCCTTCTGCGGGTTCAACCGCCGTTCGATAAACTTAGCGTTGTATTCCTTTATATTACGAACATTCGCGTTCACCAGTAAACGGTACCGGTCTTCCATCTCGATCACCAACGAGTTCAATGTAGCGACAGCGTCAGCTGGCTCCGTAACGATCGGCTTCTCCGCATTCGGAAGTTTCGCCAGATAATGACGTTCTATCTTGGAATAGATACTAAACTCAACCATTTTCGGGTCTACCATCACGAATTTCAACTCCGATGGATGCTTCTTATATAATAAGGAAGTGATGATCGCATTTAGACCGACAGACTTACCTTGTCCCGTAGCACCGGCTACCAATAGATGCGGTGTCTTACAAAGATCGAACATGAACACCTCGTTCGTAATCGTCTTACCCATCGCCACAGGCAACTCATACTTACCCTCAATGAATCGGCGTGAAGCGATAACAGATTGCATCGATACCGTCTGAGGATTCTTATTCGGCACCTCGATACCGATCGTTCCTTTTCCGGGCATCGGGGCGATAATACGGATCTGCAAAGCGGATAAACTCAAGGCGATATCATCCTCCAAGTTCTTGATCTTAGAAATACGGACACCCGCCTCGGGTACAATCTCATAAAGCGTAACCGTAGGTCCGACTGTCGCTTTGATCGAAGCGATCTTTATATTGAAATCTTCCAAGGCTTGCTTGATCAAGCGTTGGTTTTCCGCCAATTCGTCCCGATTGATCTCCATGCTCCCACTATCATACGCTTTCAGCAAGTCCAAGGTAGGGAATACATAACGGGAAAGATCCAAACGGGGATCATACGTACCCAAGGCCGAGGCATCGTAGGTCTCATCATTACCGGCGGCAACTTCCACCGTAAATCCGGCATCCTCCTCATCCTCTGACTCCGGGGTATTTATCTCATCTGTTTTTTCGTTTATCGGATCGTCGTCACCTTGAGCGATCGTAACTACTAAATCATCAGCAACAGCGACCTCTTCGTTCTTATATTCCGGTACTGTTTTACGGTTTTCTTTCCCTTCGGCTTTCAACAATTCAGCCTCCGTATCGAACTCCTCATACTCATCCATTTCCGGTTGTTCATCCGGTTGCTCTACGACAGGCTTAGAGCGAGGAATTACATTATCCTCCTTTTCCGTCTGATCGACATCTACCTCGCCTTCACGTTTCAAACGATCTTTCACCCAACCTAAAGAAAATACGCGCTGTAAGAACGGGATTGTCTTCTTACTGGTAAAAATAGCGATGATTAAGAATGAGCCTAATAAAAGCAAGATCGTACCGGGGATTCCGATATTGGTAATAAACATCTCCGAGATGTAATATCCGTGTTGACCGCCTAGATAAATAAACGTATCCTCATATCCCTTGATAAATATAAAAGCAAAAAACACAGATCCCCAGATCAACGCCGAAGCGCTAAACAAAAAACGCCTCAACAAGGATACTTTATTTAAGTTCATGAGTTTCGCCCCAACCGATCCCAAGAAAAAGAGGATCATAAAAGAAGAGATACCGAACCAACGATTCATCAACAGATCAGACAAATACGCCCCGCGTACACCCGTCCAATTCTCTACCGATCCTCGATTGATCAATAAATCACCTAAAGGAACATTCTCTATTTTGCTTTGATCGGCAGCTCCTGTAAAGAAAAACGAAATCAAGGCAAGCCCTACATAAATGGTTAGTATAGAGATAATCAAACCTGTAATGAAACGGGTCCGTTCATTTGTAAAAAAAGTCTTCAAGGCTGCGAACCAGCTCGGCTCTGTATGATTTTGCTTCGTTGTTGTTGTCTTCTTTGCCATAAATAGTTTCTCAATAATTCTTTTATAACACGCAAATGTACATAGAAAAATCGAGTCTGACGAACCTTTGAAAAAAAGACGTACGTGTTTTCTGAAAAACATGTACATGTTTTCGCGGAAACACGTACATGTTTTTAGGGATAGATTTTAACGGCATTAAATAGATCTGTGCATCTCATGCCCTTCCACATAGATCGCACTTTGAGGACGAGACGGACAAAGATGCTCGCAAGCACCACAACCAATACAAGTTTCCGTATTGATCACCGGGATCTTTAACGACTTTGGATCTGCCGGATCTTTCGCCACCATCTGGATCGATTTTGTCGGGCAATGGCGTTCACAATTACCACAACTCATACCGTCCGTATTGACAATACAAAGATCTCTTACCCATACGGCATGACCGATCTGTATAGCAGATTTATCTTCTTTCGTAATAGGTTTGATCGCTCCCGTCGGGCAAACCTCCGAACATTTCACACATTCCGGACGGCAATACCCTCTATCGAATGCCATCTTCGGCTGCATCAGTTTCATCAGATCCGTAGACGGGCGCAGGACATGATTCTCGCAGACAGATACACAAAGCTGACACCCCGTGCAATGTTGCGCCAGATTCCCGATACTCAAAGCTCCGGAAGGAACCAATGGTGCCAAACGATTCGGCTCTTTACGTTCTTTAATCGGCGCAAAGCCTCCGTCTTTCTTCATCTCCACATAATCCTCCAGTTTTTTCTGCTGAGCATGCAAAACGGAAGACATGGCTACCAATGCCGTAGCCGACAAGGCTCGACGGCGGGAAACATCCGTAGTGTCCTTCGTTAAGGATTCTTTTACCGAAGTAGCTTTATCAGCCTTGCGTGCCCTCGTATACAAAATCGCGCCTTGACGGCAATTATCCAAACAGTCCATACAAGTCACGCAACGGCTATAATCGATCGCATGATTCTTAGAGTCGATGCAAGAAGCCTTGCATTTACGTGCGCATAATCCGCAACCATTACATTTATCGGTATCAATACGAGGTTTAAGTAAAGCATACTTCGACAAAAAACCGAGAACCGTACCTACCGGACAGATCGTATTACAATATGTACGTCCATTTCTCCAAGCTAAAATCGCCAATATGACAAAGCTCAGAATAGCGATTCCCATCGTAGCCAGACTACGCACCCATACGTCCACCGAATAGAAAGCGTAACTATCCATACGTTCCGCAAAATAGGCCAATAGATTGTTGCCCTCTTGATAGATTGGCGCAAATAAATTAGAAGCGATACGCCCATAAGCGCTATAAGGCGAAATCAACGCTACCAAGGAACCGACACCAGCAATACAAGCCACTATAAAAACAACCAAGGTACCATAACGTACCCACTTCAATGCGGGAGAATAGGAAAAGCGGTATTTCTTCCGTTTACTAGCAAACCACGAAATAATATCTTGCAATACCCCTAAAGGGCAGATAACGGAGCAATATACACGCCCCAATAAAAGAGTCAAGATTACCAACCCTACCACAACACCGACATTCAAAGCCAACAACGCAGGCCAAAACTGTATCTTTGCCAACCATCCGAACCAAGCGTGAATCGTACCCGTGAAATCAAGAAATAACAGGGTTATCAGCACAAAGCAAAAGGTGGCGGCGAATATTCTTATTTTTCGTAACATAATTTTCCGTTTGTTTAAAGGTTAACCATTCACTTTCAACTCTTCCACGAATTTATCGATACGCTGCATCTCTTTGGGGATATCGATACCCTGCGGACAATGAGGATTACATTGCTCACACCCTGTACAATGGTTCGCTTGACGCAACTTTGGGACACTCCGGTCATAACCGACTAAGAAGGCACGACGAGCTTTTGCGTAATTTTCGTCTTGCACGCTTTTCGGAACATTTCCTTCGTTCACACATTTATTATAATGTAAAAGAATGCCCGGAATATCCAACGCATATGGACAAGGCATACAATATTTGCAATCATTGCAAGGTATTGTCGGATATTTCATCATAAGCTGGGCCGTCTCTTCCAAAAAGTCTTTCTCCTCGTCCGTTACCGGAATAAGCGGGGAATAAGTACGGATATTATCTTGCAAATGCTCCATATACGTCATGCCGCTTAACACCGTCAAGACCCCATCCGGAGAGCCGGCGAAACGAAAAGCCCATGAAGCCACGCTATTCTCAGGCCGTTGCTGTTTCAAACGAGCAACGATATGATCCGGAACATTCGATAAGCGACCTCCTAATAGCGGTTCCATGATAACCGCCGGAATACCTCGCTTCTCTAATTCGCCATACAGATAATCAGCGTTTACGTTACGCCCCGAGGCATGTTTCCAGTCCAGATAATTCAGCTGGATCTGAACGAAATCCCATTTCACGCCCATATCCAACACATAATCAAACACTTTTACATCCCCATGAAAAGACCAACCTAGGTTACGGATACGTCCCGCTTCCCGTTCTTTCACCAAGAAATCAAGCATTCCATTATTTATATAGCGGTCATTGAAAAGCTCGATACCATTCCCCCCACCGATAGAGTGAAGCAAATAATAATCCAGATAATCGGTTTGCAAATCACGGAACGACTGCCGATACATCGCCAACGAGTTTTCTCTCGTATAGTTCTGGAAGTTTGACAGTTTAGTGGCCAAATAATAGGAGTTCCTAGGATGGCGTGCCAATGCGATACCGGTCGCTTTCTCGGACATACCTTGTACATAAACAGGAGAAGTATCAAAGTAATTCACCCCATGTTCTATCGCATAATCCACTAAACGATTCACGGCTTCTTGATCAATCTGGTCTTTACCGTCCGATCCTTGTTTCAAGGGCCAACGCATACAACCATATCCTAAAATAGAAACCTTATCGCCATTCGTAGGATGTTGGCGATAGGTCATTTTATCGGTAGGAACCTCACCTAACGCCACAGCCGCCCCCGGCTCATTCTTGGGAGCGCAACCGTAAAGCGCCGCCGAAGAGGCGACAGCCCCACCCCCAAATACCTTCAAGAATTTACGGCGATTCATCTCTTGAGGGTTCTCATTCTTTCCACATGAACTCATAACTCGATCGGTTTTTTTATCCTAATTAGTATATCCAACATTAGTCTATCATTAACATTCCTTCTATTAATTGCACAAAAATAATAAAACAGGAAATATATAGGAGAGCAATCCCCGACTAAAAAGAATATTCGGGACTTTATCACGAAAAAAACGGATTTTTGTTGTATTTTTGCGAATTGTTATCAAGAATGATTAGACGAACAGGCACATGGAAAAAGAAGAAAATCCGATATACGAGCGCAACACGCTAGAATTTGTTACGGTAGCACTGGAATATTGTACCTTTGTTGAGACCGCCGGAAATACCGGGCTTTTCGACTTCGTAGATAAGGCGACAAAACTTTTGCCTCTTTTATACTTAAAGGCCAGCCTGTTGCCCGAAGTGGAATCTGAAGAGGAAACCGAACTCGAGCTTTCCGTTTCAGAAGACATGTACGAGTCGGTTCGTTCACGGATAGCCGGTTTGCTTGGCGAACGAGATTCCTATCTGGAAACATTTCATGCGGATATGCGGTATAGCGATACTCCTATCGCAGCGTTTATTTCCGAGAACTTGGCTGATGTCTATCAAGATACAGGAAATTTCGTATCTTTATTCCGTCAAGGAAACGAGGAAGTTATGCAAGAGGCTATCGCTTTGTGCCGCACGAACTTCCAAGAATACTGGGGACAGCAATTATTGAATGCCTTGAAAGCGTTGCACGCTGTGCGTTACAGTGGTGATGAGGATTTGGAAAAGAATGAAGAGGAAGAATGATACAACAATTTATACATACAATTGCTAAAGAGGAAATAGCGAAACTTACCGTAGAGGAATTCAAGGGACGTATCATTACGATCCTTAGTAAAGAGGAGGCAGACAAGGCCGTAGAGTACTTGCTGCGTTTTCCGATCGTTGGTTTTGACACGGAGACCCGTCCCAGCTTTAAGAAGGGACAGCGTTACAAGATCTCATTGATGCAGATATCAACGGATGATACTTGTTTCTTGTTCCGCTTGAATCATATCGGTATACCGGAATCTCTGGAGAAATTCCTAAAAAGCAGTTCGACCTTAAAGATCGGGTTATCTTTACGGGATGATTTCGGGGCGATACGGAAGCGTTCGGATATAGAACCCGCTAATTTCCTTGATTTACAGAATTACGTAGGCCAGTTCGGCATCGAGGATGCCAGCCTGCAAAAGATATATGCGATACTTTTCCAAAAAAAGATATCAAAAGGACAACGCCTCACGAATTGGGAGGCGGATGTATTGACAGACTCACAAAAGAAATATGCGGCCCTCGATGCTTGGGCCTGCCTAAGAATATATAATTTATTGAATCAAGCATAAATGGAGTATTGTAAAGTTTTTCTCAAGCCTAAGAAAGAAGAATCGCTATTGCGTTTCCATCCATGGGTATTTTCCGGAGCGATCCAATCTGTTGAAGGCGATCCGGAAGAGGGTGACTTGGTAGAGGTATACGGAGCGAACCAGCGTTTTTTGGCGATCGGCCATTACCAAATCGGCAGTATCGCCGTACGTGTGTTATCTTTCACCCCAATCGCCATCGACGATGCTTTTTGGGTTGAACGTATCCGTATCGCTTACGAACTCAGAAAGACCTTGCGGCTGGCTGGGGTAGAAAATAATAATACGTTCCGCCTGATTCACGGCGAAGGCGATAACTTACCGGGATTGGTGATCGATATGTATGCGCATACGGCGGTTATGCAAGCACATTCGGTAGGAATGCATTATGCCCGTCATCAGATCGCGGAGGCTTTGAAAGCGGTATTGGGCGATACTTTACAAAACATCTACTATAAATCGGAAGCGACTTTACCTTATAAAGCGAATTTAGGTAGCGAAGATGGTTACTTATTCGGAGGCGAAGTGGAAGATATCGCTATAGAAAACGGACTGAAATTCTGTGTAGACTGGCAGAAAGGCCAAAAGACAGGTTTCTTCGTGGATCAACGGGAGAATCGCTCTTTGTTGGAGTATTACGCAAAAGATCGCTCCGTATTGAATATGTTCTGTTATACGGGCGGTTTCTCTTTCTATGCGATGAGAGGAGGCGCTAAGGTGGTTCATTCCGTAGATAGTTCGGCGAAAGCGATTTCTTTGACGAAAAAGAATGTCGAGTTGAATTTCCCGGGAGATCCCCGTCATGAGGCATATGCGGAAGACGCGTTTAAGTATTTGGAAAAAATGGGAAGTAATTATGATTTAATCATATTGGACCCTCCTGCGTTCGCTAAACATAAGAATGTACTACGTAACGCCTTACAAGGGTATCGCAAATTAAACGCGATCGCTTTCGAGAAGATCAAGCCGGGAGGAATCTTGTTTACCTTCTCCTGCTCACAGGTTGTCAGCAAGGAAAACTTCCGTTTAGCTGTATTTAGCGCCGCCGCCCAATCCGGCCGTAGCGTTCGTATCTTGCATCAATTAACCCAACCCGCAGACCATCCGGTGAATATCTACCATCCGGAAGGTGAATATTTAAAGGGATTGGTATTGTATATAGAGTAAAATAGATATTAAGGGTGAGAAATTGAATATTATTTTCACCCTTAATTTATTGTCTCTAAATCCATTTTCATTTGCTGAATTATTTTCAAAAGAGAAATTAAGTCTTTATTCACAACCGCAAAGATCTCTTCCTCATCAATACGATGATACTCATGAGCTATAATATCCCTTAATCCCATAATAGCAGTCCAAGGTATATCTGTATATTTTATTAAATAACTATGATTAGTTTTATTATCAATAGTCTTGACACTTTCTCCAATAAAAACCAACTGCATACAGATGCCACTTAAAATGAACATACCATCTTGACTCAAAAGGAAATCATCCGGACAATTTATCTCCCCCGATTTACTCTGTATTAAGAGAATCGAATTTTCTATTCGATCTAACAATGAGCCAATCCGTACCTTATCAAACATAAATCAAATCATTTTCGATATTTTGTCCAAATACACTATCAACAAGTTGTTTGCGAAGACGAATGATATCGACTCTACATCCAAACAAAGACTCTAACTCTTGTTTCATTCGGCTACGTAATAATAGATTAGCTTCCCCTTCGTAAGCAATATCTACGTCACTCTCCTCTGTTTGTTCATTTCGCACGACTGAACCAAAAAGGGCCATACGAACAATGCCATAATCTTTAGCCTTATTTTGAAAATAGCCACGTAGCAATTCTATACACTCTTTTTGCGATCTCATAGACAAACGTTTTACTTTTTACACAAAGAAAAATAAAATCTTCCTATATTCCAAATTATTACATAATTGATAAATACAATCCAAATCTACTAATATCCCGGATTCTGTATCAAATTAGGATTCAAGGAACGGACTTTATCGGGAATTGGGAAAACGGTGGTATAGCCATTCGATTCATGGGGCAATTGAGGGCGATCCGTATAAGGGCGGGTAAACTTTCCAAAACGTACCAAATCCTGCCTCCTCCAGCCTTCCCAAGCCAATTCCAGTTGACGCTCAGCCAAAATATTTTCTAATGTCGCCTTACGAGGTAACATTCCCACACGGAAACGAACGGCATTCAACTCTTCATCCCCATTCTCTCCATTACGAACTTTCGCTTCCGATCTCATTAACAAGACATCCGCATAACGGAATAATACGATATCATTATCCGATAGCTTTCCATCTTTCGTCCCCATCTTATCGATCTCGTATTTCTTCATGCGGGCACCCGCCGTTTTCTCGGCAGGCAACCTAGACAAATCCAACCTAACCTCTAGAGGTAAATATACCAAAGGAGTCCCATTATCTAACCGAATCGTATCACCATTGAGGTCAAACATCGTATCGGCGTAATAATTCTCATAAAACCGGGTATCGACCGAGTCCGTCCCATACGCAAATACCCGAAGGGCCTCTATCGTAGCGCAAGAGCCGTTCTCTCCCCCCAATCCATATGCTTTGGCATGATTATAGTGACGGGAGCGGAAAAGATATTGCATTTGGCTCGTATATAAGTTCTTATCCATCGGAATCGTGAAAATATTCTCTCCGGACGATTCATTAAATACAGAAAAATTATCCGCATAGTTCGGAGATAAGCTATAGTTTAAGTCCGTTATTGAATCACAGTACGCCACAACCGTTTGCCAAGCGTTCAACTTCCTCTCGCCTACCCTAAAATAGATTTCCCGTCCATTCGGACGCAGACCATCCGTCCAGTCGTTATCCGTAAACACTTCTGCGTTTAAGGCCAACTTCGCCAATAAAAAATAAACAACCGGTCTCGTAATCCTTCCATAATAATCGCCGGGCGAATTACTATGCGCCGTACTCAATAACAAAAGGGATTCTTGTAATTCTTTTACAACAAAATCAAAGACCTCTTTCCGGTCACTCTGCCGCACGTCTTTCACCGGAATGGAAGAAGAAACGATAAGAGGGACACGGCCAAACATATCGACTAAATAATAATAATACATCGCACGCAAGGCACGAACCTCCGCCTCATACCGATCTAAATCGTTATAATCCGTTTTTTGCCGCAACTCGCCTAATATCTCTAAAGATTGATTGCTTAATACGATTACTTTATACAGATATTCCCAAGTAGCTTGGATAGCGTCACTATTCGTTCCCCACTTATGCAAGAAGAGACCTTGCCAGAAACCACCGTCATACCAGTCGCCGCCACGAGTCGGGAGCATGGCCTCGTCAGTCGTAAAGGTATTCAAGTCGTAGACACCCCGGTACGTTCCTTGCAATCCTTGGCTATCGCTATAACCTCCGATATAATTATATAAGGAAGCAACCGTATTCAGATAGACATTCTGAGGGGTATCGTACGCATCCTCCGGATAAAGCTGATCACGAGGGTCCTCTTTCAGATAGCCATCGCACGACGATAACATCAAACCCGCAAATATATAGGATAAAATAGAAAGCTTTCTCATACGAACACCTTTTTAAAAATTAAAACTCAACCCCATCGTATAGGAACGAACCACCGGATAAGATCGCTTATCGTCTATACCTAACGTATTATTTACGATAGAGCTATTTATCATCGGAGTCAATCCCGAATAACCTGTAATTGTCGCCAAATTATTTACGGAAACCGAAAGCCGTACGTTTCTTACATATTTCCTTAAATTACCCAGAGGCACGTTCCAACCCAACGTCAAATAATCAAAATTGATATAATCCCCTTTCTCCAACCAATAATCCGTAGCCGTCTGATCTTGAATATTCAGGGATGGAGCTTCTCGCAACACGTTATAATCCGGGAATATATCCATATTCATATAAGTTAGCGATGTTCCATTATAAATCTTATGCCCAAAGGCTCCGTTAATCTGTACTGATAGATCGAATTGTTTATACCGGAAACTGATATTAGAGCCTAAAAGTGTTTTCGGCATGGCTTGTCCCGCAATATAACGATCCTCACCATCCTCCAAACTCACCCCGTTTCCATTCAAGTCCTCAATCTCATACTTATAGCCGCCATTCCCATCGGAAACCAAACCTGTACATTTCGGTAAATAAAAAACACCCAAAGGCTGTCCGACCATTTGATAAACGATATGATTATACCCTCCATGGAAACCAGCCCCATTTAAATCCGAGATGCTAGTATATTCCGGGGCGGACATATATTCCCCTTTATAGTAACCGCTCAAGGAGAGCAATTTATTCCGTTGGAAAGTTACGTTTACGTTTATATTCAATTCCATATCTTTCGTACGCAAGGGCGTGACGCCAATACCCAATTCCACGCCACTATTTCGCATCGATCCCAGATTCGCCAACATTTTATTATAAGCGAAAGGCGGAACGCTTACATCGTATAAATACAACATATCATCCGTCTTGGAATTATAATAATCTACGGCAAGAATAAAACGATTGTCGAAAAACCCGGCATCGATACCGGCATTGAACGTACGTTTTACCTCCCATTTCAAGTCCGGATTCGCATTACGGATCGTACCCAAGGTAACGGTGGGCGCACCATTTACGGAAACAACCCCATTAGGCTTCATCAATCGCAAAGAATTGTAAGAATCGATCGCGTCTTGATTACCGGAAAGGCCATATCCCGAACGAATCTTTAAATTCCTTACCCACGAGACACCTTCCATAAACTCCTCTTCGGTCAACACCCAAGCGACAGAAGCCGAAGGGAAAAAACCCCATTTATTATTGGCCCCCACTTTCGAAGAGGCATCCGCACGGGCATTCACGGTAGCGATATACTTTCCATCATAAATATAATTCACACGTCCAAGGAAAGAAGCCAGATGAGGAGCCTCATAGTAAGAACCGGTCCCCTCCCATAAACGTACCGCACCTGCCTGTAAATTATCATAACCAAAACGATCGGTACTGAAATTCGTCGCAGTCGTATAAAAACCTCTCGTTATCATTTTCTGAGCTTCTGCCAATCCCAATACATTTAGTTGATGCAAACCAAAGTCTTTTTTATAGGCCAACATGAAATCTCCTAATAAAGATTCTGTTTTCCGCTCCCCCCGATAAGCCTGCCCATGCGCCCAAACCGAAGTAGGGAGGTATTGGGCGTTATCTATTACATTATAGGTATACGAACCGAAAGCCGTAAACATTAAATGCTTACTCAAGTTAAAAACCAGTTTTAAGTGCGTATTTATATGAGCATTCGAATCATCATCCTTCACCTCCAACCAAGCCAAAGGATTCGTGATCTGGCTAGCGTTGGTTATTTGATCCCAGCTACCCGTCTCCATATTCTTATGATTCGGAAATGTCGGGTTGAAAGTAGCGGCGGAATAGAACATCTTCTGTACATCATTTAAATAAGCATTTTTTAGCAAGGAACCAAATATGCCTAAATCAAAGACCAGAAGATCATTGAACGCATGCTGCGTAATATTCAACTTGGTCGTAAAATTACGTGAGTTCGTATTTCGGATAACCCCTTCCCTTTCCACAAATCCCAAGGAGGCACGATAACTGGAAGTCTCCGAACCACCCCCAAAAGCGATATGATGATTCTGCACCAACCCCAACCGGGTAATCTCATCCTGAAAGTCCGTATTATTCCCTAAATCTAAAATACCGATATTACGTTCCTCCGCCAGTTTCCGGAAACCATTCGCCGATAACATATCCAAACTTTTATAAGCCGCCTCCACACCGAAACTCCCATCATAACTGATACTAAAAGCTCCCTGCCGCCCTTTCTTTGTCGTTACCTCGATAACACCGGAAGCACCACGAGAACCATATTGAGCAGTCTCCGAGGCATCTTTCAAGATCGTGAAGTTCTCGATATCCGCCGGATAGATCGAGCTAAGCAAATTAAGATCGGCAAAAACCCCATCAATAATCACCAACGGATCATTACCTCCCGTCAAGGAAGTTGTACCCCGGACCCGGACGGCAGCCAAGGCAGCGGCGCTATTTCCTCCAACCGGGATACTAACGCCGGACACCCTTCCCCGAAGAGCGTCCAAGGGTGTAGAGATCAATCCCTCATTCATCCCCCCTTCATTCACCCGGTTTACGGAACCGGATAAAGTACTACGATTGCCCGTAGCATATCCGACAGTGATCAACTCATCTATCAAATTGGAGTCCGACAAGAGAGGCTTGATCGTATCCGGCAGAAGCGGCAGCTCCTGACCGTAGCCGTAAGAGAAAGACAAGGCCCCGCACAGAAACAAAAACAGGACTTTTCGGATATATATAAAAACTTTCATAAGTACGTTGGATTTAAGATTAATAACCCATATAAATAAAACTTCCCTCGGTTTAGTTTTGTTCGCACCCAAGATACAACATTTCCTCAAGATCTTAAAAATAAAAGCGTACCAAGTTGTCAAGAAGCCTCGACAAGGCTTTAGCGATATTTAATAATGTCCCTCAAAAATATATACGGAAATATTTCTTTATTCCGTAATAGATTGTACCTTTGCCATCGTTAAAAAACATAGCGTATTATTAAGTAATAACATACTAAAACTTATTTATTATGTCAAAAGTAACAGTTGTTGGTGCCGGAAATGTAGGCGCTACTTGCGCAAATGTTCTTGCCTTCAATGAAGTGGCAGACGAAGTTGTAATGCTAGACGTAAAGGAAGGCGTATCCGAAGGTAAAGCGATGGATATGATGCAGACCGCTCAATTGCTAGGTTTCGATACTAAGGTTGTAGGTTGCACAAACGATTATGAGAAGACAGCTAACTCTGACGTTGTAGTTATCACTTCTGGTATTCCTCGTAAACCGGGTATGACTCGCGAAGAACTGATCGGTGTTAACGCTGGTATCGTTAAGAGCGTAGCTCAAAACATCTTGAAATACTCTCCGAACGCAATCTTGGTAGTTATCTCTAACCCGATGGATACAATGACTTATTTGTCATTGAAGTCTTTAGGCTTGCCGAAGAACCGTATCATCGGTATGGGTGGTGCTTTGGATAGCTCTCGTTTCAAATATTTCTTATCTCAGGCTCTAGGCTGTAACGCTAACGAGGTTGAGGGTATGGTAATCGGTGGTCACGGTGACACTACAATGATTCCGTTGGCTCGCTTGGCTACTTACAAAGGTATCCCTGTTAGCCAATTGTTAAGCGCAGAGAAATTGCAAGAGGTTGTTGCTTCCACAATGGTTGGTGGCGCTACATTAACTAAATTGTTAGGTACTTCTGCTTGGTATGCACCGGGTGCTGCTGGAGCATTTGTTGTTGAGTCTATCATTCACAACCAAGGTAAGATGGTTCCTTGCTCTGTTTACTTGGAAGGTGAGTACGGTGAATCTGATCTTTGCATCGGTGTTCCTGTTATCCTTGGCAAGAACGGTATCGAGAAGATCGTTGAGTTGGAATTGACAGCTGAAGAGAAAGAGTTGTTCGCTAAGAGCGCTGCCGCTGTTCATAAGACTAACGAGGCTTTGAAAGAAGTGGGTGCACTTTAATTTGAATTTCTATTAAAGCGATAAAAGAGGCTGATCCTTCGGGGTTGGCCTCTTTCTTTTTATGTGGATACGGACAGTTACGACGGAACGAAGATAATATTCGTATTTTTCAATCTTTGAAGATACATACGTATCTCCATTGATTTATTTCAAAAGATCACGGTAAAGCATTTATGACAAAAGTACAGTTTTTGTTTGAATATGAAAAGCCTTCACTAGTTCAATACGAGCTTCACTAAGTTTATTCGTTTCATCCCAAACCGGTAATCACTACTTCAACTTTCCAGCCTCATTCAATACTTTCAGGAAGTTGCTCCAAGCTTTCTCTATCTTTTGCATGTTTTCGTCCCTTTCCTCTTGGTTACTTACCTCATTTTGTAGAACATCTACAACAGGATATCCATCATATAAATAATATCTCTGATAATCCCCTAATAAGACTGGGGCATTATAGATAACGGAACTTATCGAAGAGATACTGCCTACCGTGAAGTGACCGTTTCCAGCTATCCGGAATTCAACCTTCTCATTGCCTAGCACGTCTTGCTTGATAGAAATATTCTTCTCGAAAACGATTTCTTTTGTAACTGAATTAAAAGATTTGATATCATCCGGGACTTTGATCACTTGTCCGGTAGTAGCCGTATCAAAATTTTCCTCATCATTATCGCAAGCGCAATAACCGATGAGAAATACAGACATGATAAGATATAATAAAAATGACTTTTTCATATTAAACCTCCTTTATTGGATTTCATTGCGTGTTGTCTTATTAGTAAGACACTTAAAAAGAGACAAATGCTGCACGTTTACCATTATTTAACAAACATTATTAACCAAACCGTCCTTCCATTATATAAAAAAAGCCGGAGGAAATGATTTCCTTCGGCTTTTACCTATCGTTTGTTATTGGTATTTATTTGACAATACCTAATTTAGACTCACCAACGAAATCTATAATATGTTGGATCTCCTTACTCATCGGAACCTGATCCTTGATCATTAACAAGGCATCCGTAAGGCTGCTGTTTCCTTGGAAGATGATCCGGTACGCATGACTGATGTGCTTGATAACCTTTTCACTGAATCCCTCATGAGACATGATGAAAGAGTTCACGCCATAATACGTGGTAGGCTCCTTTGCCGCTACGATAAAAGGAGGGATATCCTTACGGAAACGACAGCCGGTTTGAATCATCGCCCAAGCCCCAACCCGGGATCCTTGGCTCATCAACACATTGCCTCCGAAGATCACGTAATCTTCCAAGATGCAATTTCCGGAAATCTTACTACCATAGCCGAATACACTACGATTTCCGATCCGCGTATCATGAGAAACATGTACCCCCTCATGCAAGAAATTACCATTACCGATACTAGTACGTCCTTCCGCTGTCGAGGAACGGTTAATCACCACATTCTCACGAATCACGTTGTCATCTCCGATTACGGCGATCGTATCACCTCCCTTATAAAAGAAATCCTGAGGCTCAGCAGCGATAACAGCTCCGTTAAATACACGGTTGCGATTTCCCATGCGTGTACCGCTCATCAAGCTGGCATGAGGCATGATCTCGCAATCATCCCCGATCTCCACGTTCTTATCAATGTACGCAAAAGGATGAATCGTAACGTTCTTCCCGATCTTTGCGCTTGAATCTACATATGCTAATGGACTAATCATAACTTTACTACATTTAAAGGTTATTATTCTCTACCACCACCGATGGCACTGTATAAACTGACAACCGCTTGCATACGTTGCACATTGTCGGATACTTCCGTCAACTGAGCGCTCAAGAGGCTCTGCTGTGCGGAAAGGATTTCCAAATAAGTAGATTGAGCCGACTGGAACAAGGCGCTGGTATAAGCCACCGCTTTCTCTAGCTGCTCGATCTGCGCTCTATCTTGGACAAGCTTCTTGCTCGTGGCATCATACTGATGTAAAGCATCACTCACCTCCTTACCTGCTTCCAGAATTGTCTGCTGATAATTCATTTGAGCGATCTTCTCTTCTGCCTTCGATACCTTCAAGTTAGCGACCAACTTACCATTGTTGAAGATCGGTTGGGCCAACGAAGCCAAAGCTTGAAACATAAATTGGCCCGGATTGGCGACAGAGATGCCTGAACCATTCGTCCAGCCCGCTGTCGCCGTGATATTCAATCCCGGATAAAAAGCGGCACGGGCTTTGTTCGTCGTATAATAGGCACTAGCAAGTGTCATCTCCGCGATCTTCACGTCCGGACGATTCTCTAACAATTGCAAAGGCACACCCACCATGATATCCTCCGGCATTACTTGTTCCTCCAAAGTACCCCGATCAATCTGTTGAGGGGCCTTAGCCAATAACACGGACAATGAGTTTTCCACGCTACGCACCTGGCTCTCCAACTCGATCAACGAGCCGGAAACCTGATGGTAAGCGGCACGCATTTGCGTCACGGCAGCCTCGGTAGCCATACCCGCTATCTTCATAGCCTCCATGACACGAACATTCTCTTTATAGATATCAACCGTCTTAGCGGTAATTTCCACCTGCCGATCAAGCATCAACAAGGTATAATAAGTATTCGCTATACCACCGATCAATTGAGAGCGCACGGCCTGTCTTGAATACTGGCTCTGTAAGTAGGAGGCTTTTTGGCCACGGCTCGCGTTCAAGAGCTTTCCGAATAGGTCAACCTCCCAGCTAGCGGCCAAAGGCGTTGAGTAAGCCTTTACGTATTCGCTATTTCCAATCGATGTAATCGTCCCTTGGGGAGCGAAATTAATAGAAGGCAAGAAAGACAGACGGGCGGAAGTCAACAATACTTTCGCTTCCTCTACCCGAAGAACGGCTGCCTGCATATCTACATTATTAGCTAATCCCTCCTCAATTAACGCCTGTAACTTCGGATCACGAAAAACTTCCTTCCAAGGAAGGTTTCCCATATTGGTCGTATCCGCGGAGGCTAATGTATCAGTCTCGGAAACCGGATCACGATAAATTCCCGTCGCATCGATGGAATCCGGACGCTCGTATGCCTTATAGATATGGCAACTGCTTAACAAAGCAGTCGCACATACCATATATATAATTTGTTTCTTCATTGTCATCTCTTATTTTATTTTAGCGTACTGTTCTATTTCCGTACTCATATCGCTGTTATCCAAATCTTCCCATTCGATCGGCTTGAATTTCTCCTGTAAGTACTGGAATACCACGAACAAAACCGGAACAATAAAGATCTGGAAGATCATACCGATGAACATACCGCCGATAGCCGCTGTACCCAATGTACGGTTACCGTGCGCTCCTACTCCGAACGCGAACATCATAGGCAACAATCCGACCACCATCGCCAATGAGGTCATCAAGATCGGACGCAAACGGGCGGCGGCTCCTAATACGGCAGCCCATGTGATACTCATACCCATACGACGACGTTCCAAAGCGAACTCTACGATCAAGATAGCGTTCTTCGCCAACAAACCTACCAACATGATCAAGGCGATCTGCATATAGATATTGTTAGACATGGTTCCTACGATCATCTTCAACGCCGGGATATTTCCCAAAGCGGCCCAACCTTGGACGAACAAAAAGCTACCCATCAAACCGAACGGCACGGAGAGCAATACGGACAAAGGAAGGATGTAACTCTCATACTGCGCGCTCAACAGCAAGTAAACGAATACGAAACACAACAAGAAGATCAAAGCCGTCGTACTGCCACTCGTACTTGCCTCCTCACGTGCCATACCACCTAACTCATAGTCGAAACCTGCCGGAAGCGTTGTCTTAGCCACCTCGTCAATCGCTTTCAACGCCTGACCACTGGTATAACCATCCGCCGGGGCAACCATGACCTTGATGGCGGTATACATATTGAAACGGCTGATGATATCCGGGCCATATACCTTCTTCATCGTAATGAACTGGGAAATCGGAGCCATATCGTTACCGCTCTTTACCTTGATGTTCTTCATGGACTCCATATTCTTACGCAAATCGGGATCCGCTTGCACCATTACACGGTACATCTTACCGAAACGGTTGAAGTTAGAGGCATATAAACCACCATAATATCCCTGCAAGGTAGACAAGATGTCCTTCGGACTGATACCGGCTTTCTTACAAGCGGCAGCGTCGATATCGATCTCGTATTGCGGGAAGTTCGGGTTAAACGTAGTTTGAGCGGACTTGATCTCCGGACGTGCCGTCAAAGCGGCCATATATTCCTTGGAGATATCAAAGAAACGATCCAAATTACCTCCGGTCTTATCCTGCATATTCAACTCAATATCACTGGACGCTGAGTAACCGGGGATCATAGGAGGCGTAAAGAACAATACCTGAGCGTCCTTTACGATCTTTTGGGCACGCATGAACAAGCTACCATATACGATATCGGAATTTTGCATCATAGAACGCTCCTCCCAATCTTTCAGCTTGATGATGAATGAACCGTAAGAAGGTCCCTGACCACCGATGAAACTAAAACCGACAACCGCCGTACGAGACTCAACGGCCGGATCGGCAGCGATCAAGCTATCCACCTTATTCATTACCTCAAAGGTACGCTCCTGGGAAGTTCCCGGGGGTAACGTAACAGCACCCATAATCGTACCCGTGTCCTCGTTCGGCACCATGCCTGTAGGAGTAACCTGCATCAAGAACACCAATAACGCAATACATGCGGCAACAATACCGAATGAAAGCCATTTTTTCTGAATGAAGAATACGATACTTTTCTTGTATTTAGCCAACAAAGAATCATAAGCCGCATTAAACGAAGTATGGAATCGGGAAACGAAGGTCGTTTTCTTTTCCTTATGTTCCGTATCGTGTGGTTTCAGGAATATCGCACACAAGGCGGGACTCAATGTCAAGGCGTTCAAAGCGGACAAACCGATAGCGATCGCCATCGTCAGACCGAACTGGCGATAGAACGTACCGGCCGTACCTCCCATGAAACTTACGGGAATAAACACGGACATCATGACCAACGTAATGGAGACGATAGCGCCACCCAACTCACTCATGGCATCGATAGAAGCGAGTTTCGCCGACTTGTACCCTTGGTCCAACTTGGCATGGACACCCTCGACGACGACGATCGCATCATCGACCACAATAGCGATGGCAAGCACCATAGCACAAAGAGTCAACAAGTTGATACTAAATCCGATCAAGGATAACATAAAGAAGGTACCGATCAAGGCAACCGGGATAGCGATAGCCGGAATCAACGTAGAACGCAAATCCTGCAAGAACACATATACCACGATAAACACCAATACGAACGCCTCCAACAAAGTCTTGATTACCTCATGGATAGAAGCGAACAAGAAGTCATTGGCATTCATGGAAATATTCACCTTCATTCCGGGAGGCATTGTCAACTGAGTTTCCTCCAGCAAGGTTTCAATGTTACTAATTGTTTCCGTAGCGTTGGTTCCCGGCATCTGGTAAACGATACAGGTAACGGCGTCGTGACCATTTACACGGTTGATAAAGTTGTAAGTCAAACGCCCCAACTCGATATCGGCGATATCTTTCAAACGCAAGACCTCACCATCCGGCAAAGCCTTTACAACAATCTGCTCAAACTCATTAGCCTCTTGCAAACGTCCTTTATAGCGGATCGTATATTGGAAAGACTGATTTCCTTGTTCGCCGAACGAACCCGGAGCGGCCTCTACGTTCTGTTCAGACAAGGCAACGGTTACGTCGCTCGGACTTAATTTATATTGGGCCATCACATCCGGCTTCAACCAAATACGCATGGAGTAGTCCGTACCCAACACGTTGGCATCACCGACACCCGGCACACGCTGGACTTCCGGGATCAAGTTAATCTTTGCGTAATTCTCAAGAAACTCTGAGTCATAACGATCATCTTCCGCGTATACGGAGAAAACCAACAACATTGAGTTCTGACGTTTCTGGGTCGTCACACCAATCTGCGTTACCTCGGCAGGCAACAAACCTTGTGCCATAGATACACGGTTCTGCACATTGACAGCCGCCATATCCGGGTCCGTTCCTTGCTTAAAATAAATGGAGATATCCGCAGAACCATTATTAGAGGCATTGGAACTCATATACATCATGTTCTCAACACCATTGATCTGGTCTTCCAAAGGCGCGATCACACTATTCAATACCGTTTGCGCATTGGCACCCGTATAAGTTGCCCTTACCGAAACGGTTGGAGGGGCGATATCCGGATATTGGGTAACCGGCAAGGAAATCAAGCCTAGGAAACCCAAGATGACAATCAAGATGGAAATCACCGTGGAGAGCACCGGGCGGTTTATAAATCTATCTAATTTCATATCTTTCGTTTTTACTCGACAAAAGCGAATATTTGTCTTATTCTATATACCTATTAATTAAAAGCAGTCTGCAAATTACCGTCATGCTGGTCTTTCAAGGCCTGATCGTACTTTGCCTTTTGCTGCTCACGAGTAATCGGCTGGATTTCCTGGCCGTCTTTCAAGATCTGTACGCCTTCCACGACAATCTTATCACCGGACTTCAAGCCTCCCGTCACTAAATAATTTTTGCCATCATTCAAATTGGAAACCTTGATCTCGGTATTCTTCACGGTATTATCAGGCTGCAATACAAATACGAATTTCTTATCCTGGATCTCCACGGTAGCCGATTGAGGGATCGTAATGATATCGTTCATCGTATATGGGAAGATAATATTACCAGTACCACCGCTTCGTAAGACATTTCCCTCGTTAGAGAAAATAGCACGCATGCTTACAGAACCGGTAGATTGATCGATAACACCGCTCACGGCATCAATCTTACCCTCATGATGGTACGTAGAGCCATCCGCCAATTGCAGTCTTACGGCCGGCATCTTCTCTAATTGCTCTTTCAAGGTACCACCGGCTTTCGTCAATGCCAATAGCTCCTTTTCCGTCATAGAGAAATACACATACATATCACCGATCTCAGATACGGTAGTCAGCGGTTGAGCGATCGAAGCGCTTACCAAGCTACCTACACGATACGGGAATGTACCGACAACACCGTTCGAGGGACTTGTAACCGTACAGAAAGACAAGTTCTGGTTAGCGCTAACCAATTGAGCCTCCGCCTGCGCCAAGCTCGCTTTTGCCGACATCAGCTGGTTCACGGCAGTCTGATACTCGAAATCACTGATGATTTTCTGATCAAACAAAGTTTTCTTATTCTTCTCGGTCAATGTTAAAGTGCTTACGTTTGCCTTCGCCATCTCTACCGCGGCCTTAGCCTGACCTACCGCGGCAGCGTACTGCGTAGGATCAATTTGGAACAACGCCTGTCCTTTACGAACCGTAGCTCCCTCATCCACACATAATTTCACGATAAATCCAGAAACTTGAGGACGGACTTCGATATCCTGCGTACCTTTGATGGTAGCCGGATAGGATGTTGTTTGGTCGCTAGTCGTTGAATTGACCGCCATCACAGCGAACTCAGCATCCCCTAATTTCATACCACTCTGACTGTTTCCACAGGCAGTTAATAAAGACATACCAACCGCAAACAATGCGATCTGCCTTAACTGAGTAATCGTAATTTTCAGCATTCGTTTATCCATATTTGTATATAATTATATATTCAAGGCTGTTTTTCAGTTACCTTCTCTTTCTAACCCAAGTGGAGATCTTTTACATCTATTCACACAATAGGGTCTTTACTCGTCGTTTCATCCTACAAATGTAGAAACTTTTTACACGATTTCTGTTTCCTACTTATCTTTTTCACCTAAATTAATAGCACTTAAAAGGAAGCGCCTGTTGAAATACATCTCTTTTGGTTTCAAACGAAAATAAAATTGTTTTTTTCAACAATATATTTTACATTTGTGTCCACACACAATAAACAAATATTATATATTATGGAGCCTAAATTTATAATATCAGAAGTATTCAGTACCGCATGGAAGGGAACGAAGTCGCAGCTATGGATATTAGCCGGATTATTAATCGGATATTGTATCTTGTCTTTCACGCTGACAGCGTTCGCGATGCCCATGCAAAGTTCTATTATCGGTAAAATCATCGTAAACGTGATCAGCGCGTTATTCTCCATTATTTTCTCCTTAGGATATATGAAAAATATATTTCAGGCGTTGGATGGGGAAGAACCTCAGTTTTCCGCATATGGACAACAGACAAAGAATATCATCACCTACTTTCTAGCGAGTCTTATCACGGGATTTGTCGTATTGGCGGGTTTCTTATTTTTTATCATCCCCGGTATTTATCTGGCATTGCGCCTTCAGTTCTTCCAAGCCTTTATTATCGAGGAAAACGCCGGGATTATCGAGTCTTTGCATAAAAGCTGGGAGATAACGAAAGGACAAGTATTGCCTCTGTTCATTCTGGCGTTGGTTATGATCGGGATCTTGATATTAGGATGTATTTTGTTCGGTATCGGAATTTTCGTCGCCGTTCCTCTTATCTATATGATGTATGGCTACGTTTTCCGTAAATTGAACACTCCTCTTCAAATACTCGAATAAGCAGAGAGGACGAATACACACTACAATCTATACCATGAATAAAAATTACAGGATAAAAGATATCGCCGAATTATCCGGCGTATCAACCGGTACGGTAGACCGCATTTTACATGAGCGGGGAAAGGTATCGGAGGACGCACGGAAAAAGGTGGAGAAAGTCTTAAAAGAAATTGACTATCAACCAAATTTGATAGCCCGTTCTTTAGCGTTGAAGAAAAAATATCATTTCATCGCTTTGATCCCTTCTTTCCATGAAGGGGAATACTGGGCGAAACTAAGCCAAGGGATCGAGAAAGCGGAACGGGAATTGTTTAGCTATAATATAGATGTCGAGCAAATCTATTTTGACCAATACGATAGCAACAGTTTCGACGAATTAATCCCGAAGATTGAGACCGCGGATTGCCAAGGGGTTATCATCGCTACATTATTCAAGCAAAGTGTCTTGACCTTGACCCAGCGGCTAGACCAGAAAGGTATTCCTTATATATTAATCGATTCTTTTATCGACCACACGAATTGTATCTCTTACTACGGAACGCATTCATATGATTCGGGGTATATAGCGGGACGCCTTTTATTCGAGCAAATCCGTGAAGAGGACGATCTAGTGATTTTCCGTTTCACCCGTAAGGGGGATTCATGTTCTACGCAAGTGCAGAAGCGAGAGGAAGGATTCCGGGATTATCTCGCCAATACCTCATTCAAGGGAAAGATTCATTTGCTGCATGTGCACGCGGATGACCGAGAAGAGAATACGAGACTACTGAATACTTTCTTCGACAAATATCCTCAAGTAAGAATCGGTATCATCTTTAATTCGAGGGCCCATTTCCTTGGAGATTATCTAAGTAGCGAACGGCCGGACTATCCTTTCAAGCTTCTTGGCTACGATGTGATAGAACCGAATGTCCGTTATCTGGAAAACGGCTTGATCACGCATTTGATCGCCCAGCGACCGGAGGTACAAGGATATCATTGTATCAAGGCACTTTTCAGGTATTTGATCCTTAAGGAGAAAATTGAGCCTGTCAATTATATGCCGATCGATATCTTGGTAAAGGAAAATATACAATACTACAATAATTATATCTGATGAACTCCTTATTTAGCGTAAAAGAGAAAGTGATTTTGTTGACCGGAGGCTATGGTATATTAGGAGCCTGCATGGCCAAACACTTGGCGAGAGAAGGCGCGTATGTCGTAATCCTCGGACGAAACGAGCAAAAAGGATCTGCCTTGGTCAATGAGATTAAAGCGGAAGGGGGCGAGGCCTTATTCTTGGTTTCAAACGTACTGGATAAAGCCTTGCTGGAGCAAAACAAGCAAGAGATATTGAAAGCATATGGGAAGATTGATGTTTTAGTCAATTTGGCGGGTGGCAACCAAGCCGGAGCGACGATTCCTCCCGACAAGACGATCTTTGATCTGGATATCGATGCTTTCCGGACGGTCGTGGACCTGAACTTATTCGGGACCGTACTGCCGACAATGGTCTTCGCCGAGGTCATGGTGGGGCAAGGGAAAGGAAGCATTATTAATATCTCGTCCGAATCGTCCCTACGCCCATTGACTCGTGTGGTTGGCTATGGATGTGCGAAAGCCGCTATCAACAATTTCACGCAATACATGGCCGGGGAGCTGGCGATTAAATTCGGAGAGGGCCTGCGAGTGAACGCCATGGCACCGGGATTCTTCCTTACCGAGCAGAACCGGGCATTGATGAGCAATCCGGATGGATCACCTAGTGATCGTTGCAACACGATCGTCGCGCACACGCCGTTCCGCCGCTTAGGAAAACCGGAGGAGTTACTCGGTACTTTACAATGGCTGGCGAGCGACGCCTCCGCATTCGTAACCGGTACCGTGATCCCCATAGACGGAGGTTTCGACGCTTTCTCCATCTAAATAATGTGCCAATGTGCCAACCAGCCATGCATCAAACCGCATTGGTATATTGGCACATTGATAAATTTAAAAATTATTCATTATGTATCTATGTGAGCAAACTTGGCGTTGGTACGGACCGAATGATCCTGTCAGCCTTTGGGACATCCGTCAGGCGGGTGCCACCGGTATCGTAAATGCGTTGCACCATATCCCGAACGGGGAAGTTTGGACTACGGAAGAGATTCAAAAGCGGAAAGCCTTGATCGAATCCGCCGGATTACGGTGGAGTGTGGTTGAGAGTGTGCCCGTACACGAGCATATCAAGACGCAAACCGGGGATTTTCAAACCTATATAGAGAACTACAAACAAAGCATCCGTAATCTGGGAGCTTGCGATATCCGGGTAGTTACTTACAACTTCATGCCGGTATTGGACTGGACTCGTACCGATTTGGCTTATACGATGCCGGATGGTTCCAAAGCCTTGCGCTTTGAACATGCGGCTTTTATGGCGTTCGACTTATTTATATTGAAACGACCGGCGGCGGAAGTCGAATATACGGAGGCGGACAAGGCGAAAGCCAAGGCACGCTATGACGCTATGAGCGAGGAAGACCGCCAGCTGTTGGTTCGCAATATGATCGCCGGACTACCCGGCTCGGAAGAGACTTTTACGATCGAGCAGTTCAGGGAAGCGTTAGACCGTTATAAAGATATCGACGCGGAGAGACTTCGCTCGAACCTGATCTATTTCTTACGGGAAATGGCTCCCGTGGCGGACGAGGCCGGTGTCAAGCTCGTTATCCATCCGGATGATCCCCCCTATTCCATTCTCGGGCTTCCCCGTATCTTGAGCACGGAAGATGATTTCCGGAAGTTAATAGAGGCCGTGCCGAATCCTAGCAACGGGCTTTGCCTATGCACAGGTTCTTTCGGTGTCAGAAGTGATAACGACTTGGCCGGGATCATGGAACGTTACGGGGATCGGATCGATTTCGTTCATTTCCGCAGCACGCAACGAGACTCGGAGGGTAATTTCTTCGAGGCGAACCATCTGGAGGGCGATGTGGATATGTACGGTGTCATGAAAGCCTTACTGGAATTGCAGCAACGCCGCCAATGCTCCATCGCCATGCGACCGGATCATGGACATCAAATGATAGACGACCTAAAGAAGAAAACCAACCCGGGCTACTCCTGCATCGGACGTTTACGGGGTCTGGCCGAGCTACGGGGATTGGAGATGGGTATCGCCTTATCCCTGTTCAAAGGACATTAAAAAGACAGCGTCTTACAGTTAGCACAGTACTGTGTACGAAGTACCGCAGTACTGTGGCTAAAGTACTACAGTACTCTGTACGAAGTATTGCGGTACTCAGCACGTAAGTACTGGAATACTTCGTACAGAGTACTGCCCTATTTATAGCACAAGGCTACCTCGCCCCTATGGGGGAACATCACAAACCGAACAACCGGGGAATCAATAAACTTAAATCCGGCAAGAAGGCCACCAAGAACAAGACGATAACCATCGCCGCGAACATCGGCAGCAACGGACGGATCACCTGATCGATCTTTGTCCCCGCTACGCTACATCCGATAAACAATACCGAACCCACCGGTGGCGTACACAATCCCACACAAAGGTTCAATACCATCATGATCCCGAAATGTACCGGGTCCATCCCCAATTGCCCCGTCGCTATCGGCAGGAAGATCGGGGTAAAGATCAAGACAGCGGGCGTCATGTCCATAAAGATCCCGACAATCAATAGGATCACGTTGATAAGTATCAAGATGACCACCGGATTGTCGCTTATGCTCAGCAGAGCGGCACTTACCGTCTGAGGAATATTCTCATAACTCATGATCCAAGATAAACCCGTACAGGTCGCCACCAAAAGAAGGACGATAGCCGTAGTCTTGGCCGATCGCAATAACACTTGCGGCAATTTAGCCCAAGTAAGTTCTTTATAGATAAAAGAGAGGATTAACGCATACAATACAGCGATCGCCGAAGCCTCGGTAGCCGTAAACAGTCCCGCCAAGATTCCTCCGATCACGATCACCAATAGCATCAAACTAGGGATTGCCCTGAAAAATACCCTTGTCGCCTCCGAGAACGGAACACGTACGCCAACCGGATACCCCTTCCGTGCGGCAAACATAGCGGCTACGATCATGATCGCCACTCCCGTAAGAATTCCCGGTAGATAACCAGCCATAAACAAGGCGGATACAGAGACTCCACCACTCGCCAAGGAGTAAACGATCAAGACATTACTCGGAGGTATCGTCATGCCGGTAGTGGCGGAAGAGATATTTACGGCGGCACTGAAATTCGGATCGTAACCGGCCTTTTTCATCTCCGGCGTCATGATACTCCCGATAGCAGAGGCAGCGGCGGCGGCAGAGCCACTGATCGCCCCGAATAACATATTCGCCACGACATTGACTACCGCCAGTCCTCCGGGCAACCGTCCGACCAGCACTTTAGCGAAATCGATCAAGCGCAAGGCGATACCTCCGCTATTCATGATATTCCCCGCCAATATAAAAAACGGGATCGCCAACAGAGCGAAACTGTCCAGACCCGAAGCCATACGCATCGCATAAGTCGTAAGGGCGGGAAGCGAGTCTATATTCACGAGCATCGTCAATATACCCGCCACACCGATGCTATACGCTACCGGAACCCCGACCACCAGCAGGAAAAAGAAACTTATCACTAATACAAGTATACCTATAATATCCACATCATCAGTCTTTTAAGAATTAGAGGAACGAAATAAGGTGATCGCGTTATCTATCGCATAATAAGCGGTAAGCAATCCCCCTAGCGGCAATGCCAAATACACATATCCTAAATTAATCTCTAAGGAAGCCGAAGTAACTCCCAAATGAAAACGAGTGTATACCAGCCAAGCCCCTCCTACGATCAATACAAATACAGCGAATAAAAATACGATCAAGAAGATAAACAATCGCAAGAGCTTCCTGCGGGAAGGACGCATATGTTGAAGCAATAAATCGATCGCTAGATGCTCATTTTTACCGGATACATAAGCGGCCCCCAGCAATCCCACCCAGATCAATAAATATCCAGCCAATTCATCCGTCACGGAACTCGGGGAAACCAGAATATACCGGCTTAACACCTGCCATAGCACATCCACGACCAAGAAAGCCATCAAGAAAATCAACGATAGCTCCAATCCTTTATCAATTATCTTTCTCATGGGTATTCTGTATTTGATCTATTAAATCATGAAAAACCGGATCATTCTTAAACCGCTCGATCATCGGGGCGGCGGCATCCATAAACGGCTGCTTATCCGGGTAAATAATCTCTACGCCATGCGCTTCCATCTCCTCAAGCGATTGCTTCTCTTGCTCCGCCCAAAGTTTCCGTTGATAAATAGCGGCGGCGTCAGCGGCCTGTCGCAGCCAATTACGTTCTTGTTCCGTCAGCTTCTGCCAAGTAGCCAAGCTAATGATGATCACGTCCGGACACATCGTGTGCTCATTGACTGAATAGTATTTTACCACCTCATGATGGAACGCTGTTGTCACGGAAGGCGTATTATTCTCGGCTCCATCCACGACATTACTTTGTAAGGCCGTATACAATTCACCCCAATCCACGGGAGTAGCCGAACCACCGAATGTCTTCATCATCTCCACGGCTATCGGGCTCTTTTGCACACGGATCTTCAGTCCTTTCAGATCCTCGGGAGTACGAATCTGCTTGTTTACCGTATAAAAGCTACGGGCCCCCGAGTCAAAATAAGCGAGTCCCCTAAACCAATAAGGTTCCGTTGATCCCAATATCTGTTTACCTACCGAGCCATCCAACACCTCGAAAAACTGCTCACGGGAACGGAATAGATAAGGTATGCCAAATACCTTAAACGGATCGGCAAATCCTTCCAACGCAGCGGAGGAAACTTTCGTGATATCGAGACTTCCTATTTGAAGCAACTCTATACATTGATTTTCGGACCCCAATTGAGCGGAAGAATAAATGTCCATGCTCATCTTTCCTCCGGACAACTCTTTCAGACGCTCGTTCATATAGAGCAATCCTAAATGGACGGAATGGCTGGGGGACAATCCGTGTGCCAGTTTCAGCACCCTTACTTCCTTTACTCCTTCCTTACAGGAGAAGGAGAAAGATACGCACATCAGGAATAGCAGGGCAGTCTTTAGAACTTTCATATTAGAAATGTTAACAATTCGTTGTTTATCGACAAATATAAAGGAAATAATCGAATTGTGCACGTACACAGAAGAAAAAAGTGGCCGCTTTCTTCCTGCCTATATTCACATACGGAACAAGAAGAGCACGGCCTTGATTTAACCTATTTCTCTAATGTTATGATGAAACATCGAGACGGTCAAATGTAGAAACAATCAAAGTGACCGGTCTTATATCGACCGTGATCTTATTTCACGAAAGCGTGAAACTTATTCACGCCTTTTCTCTAACAGCCATTTACGGATCTCCTCTATATCTTCCTTGTCCGCTTCTATAGTGATTGAATATCGTCGGGGTTCGTCCGCTAAATACACCTCCCGCAAGAAATCATAGGCTAAGACTTCCGATATACGCAGTAACAAATCCACATCAATACTGCTTCGCTTAAATATCTTATAAATATTGGTACGTTCATAATGCAACGCATGGGCAAAATCGGAAACCGAAAGTCCCCGCTCTTCCATTTTCTCTTTTATTAACGAACCGATATGTATCTCCTTTTGTTCTTTCATATACAAAAGCCGTTTTTAAGGTAATCTTATCTCATAAATAAACCCACATCTGAGAAAAGGTGTGTTACACTTTACCTTAAACCCGTCAAACTGCGGCACGACCAAATGCCTTGTACACAACAGAAATAAGGCAAAGGAACACACCAAATACAGGTGTATTCGCATTGTCTATTTCTCTGTGTACTTTAAATTGGTCGTTTTCAGTTTAGAGAAATACCAGCAAATACAATATCGTCATCCTCTCTGACCAAAGAGCCAAACTAGTCCCCTCAATCATCGTATAATATCTCCATTTTACCTTCACAAAGGTAGGCAAATTCAACTATCAGAAAAAACACAAAGAATAAAAAGAAGTATAAACATATCGGAAATATAGGCCATTGAAAGAGGCTTTTTTATACTTTTGTGGTAAAACAATATCTAATGGCATCTAAAATACACAATGGAATACTCATTCTTACGCTAATTTTATTTGCGTCTTGCCGTACGCAAAAGCCTGCTCCACGCCCGGCCCCTCCCGAAACTGTGGATTTCCCTACGGCAAATATTCCTCTTCCCGTCGTGGATTTCAATTTCATGTTGCCGGAAGCTCCGGAGCTAGCGGTTTGTCATTCTCCTAGAAAAGATATCACGGAAGCCTTTACGCCCCGTGATAAAAGCCAGATAGCGATCAAGGACCCCAAGCTATTCGATGAGAATAACACGGAAATTATTGATTTATCCTTAATCCCCGCCGGGGAATACGCATTTCCCCTTCCTAATGGAAACGTGATCTCTCCTTACGGGGGAAGGAGAAGACATCATTCCGGAGTAGATATCAAAACTTGTGCCAACGATACGATCGTGTCTGCTTTCGATGGTATTGTCAGGATGGCGAAACCATTCGCCGCCTATGGCAACGTTATCGTTGTTCGCCATTATAATGGACTGGAAACGATCTATAGCCACAACTCCAAGAACTTGGTTAAACCCGGAGATCGTGTTCTCGCCGGACAACCGATCGCCTTAACCGGACGTACCGGCAGGGCTACTACCGAGCATTTACATTTTGAGACTCGTATAAACGGAGTTCATTTCAATCCGAATATCGTCTTCAACATGGCTAAAAGGAAATTACGTTCAAAATGTCTGGTTTGTACCCAGAAAGGTAATAACGTAATCGTCAAATCGGTTGATATATTACCCCATCAAAAGGCTGGTCCATACGTACCGCCACCTCCTTATAAATGGGTTTACAATGAATGAAAAAAGGCCTTACGGGCAATCCGTAAGACCTTTTTTCATTCCGTGGAGATGGAGAGATTCGAACTCTCGTCCAAACGAGGAATTAATTTGCTTTCTACATGTTTATCTTCGCCTTCATTGTCGGGGAAGAGCAAGACCGAAGCCACCCACTCATCCCTTATCCTCTAAAGTTTCGCCTGAGACCCGAGGCTTATCTCAAACTATCTCCGATATTGCTGCACCACCTGATCGGAACGCTTCGGAGCCACAGCATCCGGGTGATGTCACGTCCCCGCAACTTTTGCAGGGATTAAGCTTGAATCTACTATACTTCGATTAAGCAGCGAGAGCGTAATTATTTTCGCCAGTTAATTGTTCGTTGTCTGAGATTTAAGTGCAAGCCAACCACGCACTACATGCTTACAAACCACTTCTACCCGCTGTCAAAACCGGTCATCCCCATGGTTTTGTAATATTTCTTTTGGCAAAGATACATATAATTTCGAATTTAGCAAAGACCCATAACTGATTCCTTCCGATTAGGATTATTTTAATGTAAACGAAGCTGTTTTCACCTCTTTACTATTTCCACCGATCATTACCTGAAACTCACCCGGCTCAGCGACATAATCTAAGGTTGAATCATAGAATTTCAACATATCCACATCAATATCAAAGGTTACTTTCTTGCTTTCTCCCGCTTTTAACGCAACTCGCTTGAATCCTTTCAATTCTTGGACCGGAGGGGTTATGCTGCGTACGATATCACGCAAATAAAGCTGTACGATTTCCTCTCCATCCTGAGCCCCGGTATTGGTAACAATCACGGATGCTTGAATTTTTCCATTTGCATCCATTGAATTCATATTCAAAGATACATCGCCATACGTATAAGTCGTATAACTCAAGCCGTAACCAAATGGATAAAGAGGCTCATTCAACACATCTATATAATTGGAGACATAACGAGTGTACCAAGCATCGGGAGACATAGGGCGTCCTGTCATCTTATGATTATAATAGATCGGACATTGGCCTGTTACACGAGGAAAAGACATGGTTAACTTCCCTGTCGGAGAAACCTTTCCGGTCAAGACATCGGCAATAGCCGCTCCTGCTTCCGTACCACCGAACCATACGTTCAAGATCGCATTCACCTGCTTTTCCTCGGATTGTAATGCCAAAGGTCTTCCGGTAAAAAGTACCATTACGATCGGCTTTCCTGTCTTTTGGATAGCATCCAGTAATTTTTTCTGTGTTTGCGGCATTTCAAGGATGGCTCTACTAGCGCCTTCTCCACTCATATCTATAGATTCACCCAAAGCAGCGATAATCACATCAGCGCTTTCCACCACTTTTAGGGCCTCGGCGATTAATTGTTCATCGCTTCTATCATCCCGGGTTGAACGATTTTGATCCGTAAAGTTCGCTTCATAGACGGGATCATCGACTAGATTGCTGCCTTTTGCAAAAACAACCTCTACTCCATTTCCCAAAGATTCCTGTAAATCCTCTACCAATCCATGATAAGATTTAGTCTGCTCATCATATTTCCACGATCCAGCCATATTCGCCTTGCTATCCGCTAAAGGACCGACTACAGCGACCTTACGACATCCTTTAAGTGGAAGCAGATTATTATCATTTTTAAGTAACACGAAAGACTCCGCCGCAATACGACGGGCCGCAGATACATTATTTACCGACAAGAACTCTTTGGCGGCTCTTTTCGGATTACAATATTTATATGGATCATGGAACAATCCCAATTGGTATTTTGCGATTAGTATTCTCCGGCAAGCAGAGTCAATCTCAGCCTCTGTTATTTTCCCATCTTCCAATGATTTCTTTAATACGGCATGATAACAGTCCGCTATCATATCCATATCGACACCCGCCTTTAGCGCCTTGACTCCGACTTCCTGACGATTACCTATTCCATGGTTTACCATCTCCGCTATTGCCGTAAAATCAGACACGACAAAGCCGTTAAATCCCCATTGTTTACGCAATACGTCATTAAGAAGCCAAGTATTTCCGGTCGCGGGGATACTTTCAAATTCGTTGAATGAAGTCATGATACTTCCTACTCCTGCTTCTACAGCAGCCTGATAAGGACGCATGTAATAATTCATGGCAGTCACACGGCTCATATCTACCGTATTATAATCCCGACCAGCCTCGGCCGCTCCATAAAGCGCATAATGCTTTACACATGCCATAAGAGTCGTATCAGCCGATAAATCATTGCCTTGATAACCACGCACCCATGCTTGAGCCATTATACCTCCAAGAAACGGATCCTCGCCCGCTCCTTCCTTTACTCGTCCCCACCGGGCATCATGAGATATATCGACCATCGGGCTATATGTCCAACAGATACCATCAGCACCAACTTCCTTTGCGGAAATTCGAGCGACCTCTTCTATATTCTCCGGTTTCCAACTACACGAAAGACCTAGAGGAATGGGAAAAACGGTTTTATAACCATTACAAATATCAGCGCCAACAATTATAGGAATCCCCAATCGACTTTCTTTAACCGCGACTTCTTGTAACTGCCGGATCGCATCGACACCGAATATATTAAATATACCACCAACCTCTCCTCGTACAATACGACTGGCTATCTCACTCTTTTTAGGATTTGGCATTACGTTTCCATAACTAGGAAGATTCAATTGGCCGATTTTCTCATCAACGGTCATTCGACTCATCAGACCATTTATAAATTCATCCGCACTTTTCTGTTCAATCTCAGCTCTTGTGATTCTCTCACTTTTTTCTCTCGCTATCGAACAAACAGGCACTATACATGCCATTGAAATAAATAAAACTGAACTTTTAAGGAATTTCATAACTTAGCTTTTTTACTTCAAAAAAAGCCCGAATAACAGAAAACAGCAATAAACTCACTACTTCAAAGATACGATATGCTATAGAACACGCTTTCCCAGACTACGCTTTTACTACGTTTACCATCAATAATAAACTAGTAATAAATAAATTGCGCAATCGATTTAAGAATCTACTCCGCAAGTCTCCAGAAAAGATATCTGGAGTTCTATTCGATCAGACCGATCTCACGAAACCAATCTTCAGCCCGATCCGGCCATTCATTTACAGACGCTCCCGTATCTCGTAACCCATATCCATGGCCACCTTGACTATATAAATGCATCCATGCCGGAACACCAGCTTCCTTTAAGGCATAATAATAGAAAATACTACTGTTGATATAAGATTTATCATCTTCCGCTTGAATTAACATGGTTGGAGGTGTGGCAGATGAAACCTTTAACTCTGGTGCCAATTGGAAATTCTCTCCATCTAAATAAGCAGGATAAACCAATAAACAATAGTCCGGACGACAACTTACTTTATCCGTAGCATCAATAGCCGGATAAGTACGTTTCAAAAAATTATTGCTAACCATGGCAGCTAAATGGCCACCAGCCGAGAATCCCATCACACCGATCCGCTTTGGATCTATATTCAAGTTCTCAGCGTTCGCTCGAACATAACCAATCGCACGCTGTACATCTTGCAAAGGAGCTTCGTGTTTTTCCAGTCCTTCCCGTCTTGGAACCCGGTATTTAAGTAAGACCGCAGTTATTCCAAGATTATTAAGCCATTCACAGACTTCATCACCTTCCAAATCATAAGCTAAAATATTGTAACCACCACCGGGACAGACAATCATAGCGGCACCCGAGGCCACTTCATCCGGAGCATGATATATAGTAATCGTTGGCTCAC
>NZ_QTLP01000011.1:183768-184575 GCF_003635405.1 Parabacteroides sp. AF39-10AC
GGAGTTAGAACTCAAACAACCGAAGGGCCGTATTTCAACGGCGGCTCCACAAATACTGGCGTACCTGCTTCAAAGCCTCCGGCCTATCCTACACATCGTCTGCCCAAATTCAATGTAAAGCTATAGTAAAGGTTCACGGGGTCTTTTCGTCCCATCGCGGGTAATCGGCATCTTCACCGATACTACAATTTCACCGAGCTCACGGTTGAGACAGTGTCCAGATCATTACACCATTCGTGCAGGTCGGAACTTACCCGACAAGGAATTTCGCTACCTTAGGACCGTTATAGTTACGGCCGCCGTTTACTGGGGCTTCAATTCAACGCTTCTCTTGCGATGACATCTCCTCTTAACCTTCCAGCACCGGGCAGGTGTCAGGCTGTATACCTCATGTTTCCATTTCGCACAGCCATGTGTTTTTGTTAAACAGTTGCCTGGACCTATTCTCTGCGCCTCGCCTTACGACGAGGACCCTTTATCCCGAAGTTACAGGGTCAATTTGCCTAGTTCCTTAACCGTGAGTCACTCGAGCGCCTCAGTATTCTCAACCCGACCACGTGTGTCCGTTTACGGTACGGGTGCCGCATGGATAAGTTTAGCGGATTTTCTCGGGAGCATGGTTACGTCCATATTACCTCGTACAAGTACTCGGTATACTGTCAGGTTCGGATCTCACGGCGGATTTGCCTACCATGATCGACTCCTACACCCTTCAACCGGCTATTCCGTCAGCCGGCAGGACTGTCACTTCTCCGTCTCCACGTCACTCCATGAGGCAGTATGGGAATATTAACCCATTCTTCCATC
>NZ_QTLP01000011.1:184909-185982 GCF_003635405.1 Parabacteroides sp. AF39-10AC
CTACACCCTTCAACCGGCTATTCCGTCAGCCGGCAGGACTGTCACTTCTCCGTCTCCACGTCACTCCATGAGGCAGTATGGGAATATTAACCCATTCTTCCATCGGCGGCGCCGTTCGGCTTTGCCTTAGGTCCCGACTCACCCTGATCCGATTAGCGTTGATCAGGAAACCTTGGTCTTTCGGCGGGGGGGTTTCTCGCCCCCCTTATCGTTACTCATACCTACATTTGCTTTTCCATGCGCTCCAACAAGGGTCATCCCTCATCTTCGACGCCGCATGGAATGCTCCCCTACCATGTCTTACGACATCCACGGCTTCGGCAGATCGTTTATGCCCGATTATTATCCACGCCAGATCGCTCGACTAGTGAGCTGTTACGCACTCTTTAAATGAATGGCTGCTTCCAAGCCAACATCCTAGCTGTCTCTGCGATCCGACCTCGTTAGTTCAACTCAACGATCATTTGGGGGCCTTAGCCGGTGGTCTGGATTCTTCTCCTCTCGGACACGGACCTTAGCACCCGCGCCCTCACTCCCTGTAAATATATATCGCGCATTCGGAGTTTATCTGGACTTGATAGGCGGTGAAGCCCTCGCATCCAATCAGTCGCTCTACCTCACGATATACTATAAAGAGGCTGCACCTAAATGCATTTCGGGGAGTACGAGCTATCTCCGAGTTTGATTAGCCTTTCACCCCTACCCTCAGCTCATTGGAAAGCTTTTCAACGCTTACCCATCCGGTCCTCCAGTTGGTGTTACCCAACCTTCAACCTGGCCAAGGGTAGATCACTCGGTTTCGCGTCTACCCCCCCCGACTGGCCGCCCTATTCAGACTCGCTTTCGCTTCGGCTCCGTACCTTAGGTACTTAACCTTGCCGGGGAAGGTAACTCGTAGGTTCATTATGCAAAAGGCACGCCGTCACATCTTGACGATGCTCCGACCGCTTGTAGGCAGACGGGTTCAGGGTCTATTTCACTCCCCTGCTCGGGGTTCTTTTCACCTTTCCCTCACGGTACTGGTTCGCTATCGGTCTCTCGGGAGTATTTAGCCTTACGGGATGGGCCCCGCA
>NZ_QTLP01000012.1:0-66145 GCF_003635405.1 Parabacteroides sp. AF39-10AC
TTTCATATAATCCTCAGAGAACTCTGAATAGTGATTACTTTTTCAGTACCCTCGGAAACGGGGGCTTTTTTTATATTCGAAGGTAAGTATCTCCATTATTGCTCGGCCAACCAAGCGGCCAGCTCATCCCGGTTCGCGGCGGCATCTTGCACGCCGGCTTGGGCAGCTTGATCGAAATATTGCATAGCGGTCGTATAATCCTTCTTCATCGCATAAGCGACACCTAGGTTATTCCATGCTTCCGGCAAATTAATACCTTGCAAACGACTGATGGCCGGATCGTAAGCACCAGTCTCAATCTCAAGGGCCGCCGTATTTAATTGAGCGATCGGGTCGGTCGGATAAAGACGAACGGCGATATCGAATACCTCCTTGAACTGATCGCTACCTTTATCATAAGAATTGGCTACCAAGAACATCTCATTCAAACTTAAATATTGAGGTTTCGTCTTGATCACTTGCTTGGCCTCGTTCACGTCGAACGGACGTGCGATATAAGCCAAGGTATAATCAATACGTCTTAAAGGAGGATAGTATTTATCCAATAATATCTTATAAGTCCGACCTCCGTTCAAGGCATGTAGTTTAGCCTTGCGCTTGTTTATATCTTGAATATCCAAGATCTCCAGAATCTCCTTCTTATTCGCCAAATCCGATTTCGTAACCTCTTGACGCAATCCGATCCAATCCTCACCCATCCAATTTACTTTCATCAAGGAAGGGTCCATCTTCTCCTTATCTTTCATGTAAGCGACAAAAGCCTTGGCACGGCTCTCGGACAATCTCATATTATAATCGTAGCCACCTTCCGGGGAAGCGTATCCGGTAACCTTAAATTCGGTAAAGCTAAGATTCTTATCGTTACGGACTTCCGTTACAATCTTATTCACCTCATTCAGCACGGTAGCGTTATCCTTGAAATCACGTAACAATACGGACTTGCCTACCTCAAAGTTTAAATAAGCGGAATGCGTCTCGCTCCGTTGTTTCACAGGTTCTACCGGAGGAGTAACATAGCTAAGCTCATAAACGGGAGGAGCTAACGGAGGCAATACACGGCTCATCACCCCATAGATGTCATTTGAGACCTCACAAGAAGCGCATCCCGTGGTATTCTCATCCACCATCAAGGTAGCGTTTCGCATCCATCCCGCATAGGGTACGGACAATTCCACCGGAATCAATTCCGGCCCCTTCTTCGTCTGACGGATAATCAAGCTAGGAGTTTGGGGAAATTCATAACTATCGAAACCCAACTCACGGTTCAACGCCTTCATACGTGCCCGCCCGGTAATCACGATCGGGTTAAACTGGTAAGACTGCGATTTATCCACCGATTGCAATACCGGTGTCAGGATGACCATCTCTTGGGATTTCAAACGCAGATTGCTCAGATTGGTCGTAAAATTCATCATAAGCTGGCTTCCGTCCTTCTTTGCGCTTACATTCTCGAAACTAACAGTTCCTCGCACACCGTTCTGTGCCTGTAGGCTCACACCTCCGAGGAACAATAAAGCGATACATATACTCAATAAATGTCTCATATCTCTCTAGATCGTTTTTTAGTGGATAAAATAAATGATAGAAAGGGCCGCTTTCGTTACACCCCAATAGTTCGAGTTCTTGGTCTCGATCTTGGAGCCACATTCCCCGCAATTATACTTATCATAATGTACACGGGCATAACCGGCGCCGATAGCGGCTTCTATACTCCAACGCTTATTCAGTATCCATTGATGTCCCAACGTAAGTCCGCCACCGTACAAATAACCATCATAACGATGGTCCTTCAAATTAGGGAATATGCCAAAGGGTAATTTAATCCCGGCGATATTATACTGTCCGCCCAACGCATGCACGCCAATAAACGTACCGTTGAATTTCTCGCAAGTCCAATAACGCACTTCCGGCATGACAAGCCAATGCTTCAGTTTCTTACCGTCATTGAACTTGAAAGGATTATATCCCGCCGAGACATCCAATGTAACCTTTTTGCTTAAGCCCACCTCGAATCCTAAGTTCGGAGTCGTAGTCGCGTCGTAGAGAAGATTGTTCTTCAACGCGAAATGTTGTGCGCTCATAGATAAGGAAAATAACAATGCTAATCCAAGTAAAAATGCTTTCTTCATTTCTTATAAGCTTAATGATTTGAAGAAGAAACAGGAATAAACGGGTTTTAGTTTTCGATAAGCGTTAATAAGATATGATCATTAAATTTAATTATATTAATAGTAAAGGGAATGCGGAAGGCGCTTTTATCGCTTATCCACATTCCCTTTAACTTACTTATAAATATACGATTACTGTTTAATGTCGCCTAATTCGACCAGCTTATTGACAATCGCATAGATCGTAAGACCGCTGGCACTATGAATTTGAAGTTTCCGAGCGATATTACGGCGGTGGGTGATGACCGTATGCGTAGAAAGAAACAAACGATCCGCTATCTCCCGGTTTGTCATTCCCTTCACGACGCAGACTACGATCTCTTTTTCCCTCGAGCTTAACGATTGTTGCTCGTCATCCCCTTCCGGCTCGTTATCCGGAAGTACCTCGGCGTTCAACCGTTCCAATTTGTGCTTGATCTCATCAGGGCTATCGTATATGTTAATTTGTTCATCATAAGAACGCAATAACACACTGTCTGAGACAGAATATAATAAAGCGATACATTTCATCTCGGCACAGCCGCTTTCCTCCTTCAAATGTTGCAACGTGAAATAGCCGGGCAAAGCCGGATTCACGATCAACACATCCGGTTTGTGCATACGAAGCGAGTCGAAAAGAGATTCCACCGAATGAATCTCCACCATCTGGATACGGAAACCCGGTAACCGTTTCAACAGGTTCTCCAGTCCGCTCCTTATGATAACAGAAGGTTCGGCTATCGCAATCTTTAGATTTGTACTCATCGATTCATGCTTATAATTGTTTTTCCAAAGCCAATATGGCCGGTACAAACAAATAATCCTCCACACGGGTATGTGAAGCCAAGTCTTCCTCCGTGGCAAAAATATCGAACAAGACACTATTCAGCATATTCGTACCCGCTCCCGGATAGTATTTGATCAGGATATTTTTCAACTCCGTGATCTTCATCTCGATCTGATCATGACGCTTACGGAAGATCGTAATATTGTATTTCGGATCTCTCTTTCCTTCCAACAAATTACGGACATAAGGGAAAACAGCACGTTCCTCATAAGACATATGTTTATTTACCTCCTCCGCATACTCATCGAAAAACTTCGTGATCACAAAAGCGACATCCTCCGGGCACCCGGATATAGCGTCTACCAATTTACGACGGATATGTGGCAAGCGGAAGTTCAAGAAGTAATCATGGGCATTATGCAAATAGCGGATCAAGTTCTCGATCGACAGGCATTTGCTGATATTCTCGACAGGCGTATTCACTTCCTCGACCAAGAAATTCACGACCGTCAGGAAAGTACAAGCATCCACCCCATTCTGCCGGCAAACCTCCCCGATATTCTTCTCTCCGAACCCGAGCGCTATACCAAAGCGGCTCATGACTAAAACCATCGGATAGTTCTCGCAGATCAGATCACTCATTTTATCGGTTTCCCGGTACATTCCATTTTTATACATAGGCTTCTTTCTAACTTGTCTTGGTGTTTGAATAGCCAAATATACTCCTTTTTCTTCCATATCTCGTACATTTATTATTATTTCACAAAGGCTTAAAGGACGACTCCGTCGGCACGACCGCTATACACTCAGTCTCTATCAACCATCCGGGACGGCAAACGGGGGCCAAGACTATCAAATGTGGCAAATCCGGGTAATGCGCCTCAAAATACTTCTTAACCACCGCATAATCAGCCATATCTCTCAAATAGGTGATCGCCTGCGTAATATCACGAGTAGTAGCGTCCGCCTCTTTCAGCAACACGCTGATATTTTCCATCATCCGCTCGGTTTGTTTTACGATATCGCCCGGATAGACAATCTCTCCCCGGTTATCTATACTCGCCGTACCCGAGATGAAGACCTGTTTACGATCCCCATACGTAACAGCCGTACCCCGCTCGAAGGTTACTCCATATTCATAAGTAGGATTCAAGTGCGTGGGAGCGTAAAGGAACTGAATCTGTCCCGGCTCCAACCCATCCACCGCATAACTGTCCATCTGTACCAACACCGAGGGATCGGCATGACGTCCCTCGATACCCGTACTAGCGATATAATGCGTCTTCTCCGTAAGATTCTGCGTGATAAAAACTTCTTTCCGGGCTTTCACCACACCGGCGTAATTCACGTCTACGTTTTGCACAAAGAACCAAGTACGGACACAATGAGAGGCCAACGTACAACGCTGCCCCATCAATTGCATCACATAGTCATTCAATAAAAGCCGGGTCTGGTATTCTGAATTGGCCGCCTTATTGAAGGCACCTCCCCCCCAGAGGTGCCTATAACCGTTATGCGACGCTTCCAGTAAACCGGAATCGTACGTTTGTACCGACATGCCCGTTTGCAAATAAGTCCACATAGCGATCTTTGTTCCATTCAAAGGCGGTTGCTGCACGATAGAGAGCGGACAAAAGGCGCTCTCGCACTCCCACTCCATCACGCTATCCGTCTGATTAGCTGCGTCACTTAAAAAATAACGGCGGAAAACGGCGGTAGCGTCATTCGATAGCTCTTCCTTCACGACAGTCACATAAACCCGCAAAAGGTTTTGCAATTGCTCCACGAAAGACAAACAAGGGTCTGTAATCGATACCATCACCTGATATTCCGTTGTTCCACCTTTGCCCGTGAATGAAGAGATCTGAACCTCTACCGCTTTATCCGTATCTATTTTTCTCGTATAATTCATCATTTTCTTTCTTATCAATTATCCAATGCCCCTCCTAAGATCCAACCTTGGATCAAAGCAAAGACCTCCTGTTTCCCAGAACTATTGAACATATCCTTATGTACCGGATTATCTTCCAATATATCCAGCAAGAAACTATCGTTTATATCACCCGGGGTCACGTAGTTCTTACCCTCTTCCGAAAGGGGCGCCTTGACATTCACTAAGGATTTATAGGCTACATCGTCCCTAAGATCCAGCTGACCGGCCAATCCCGATCCTCCGCCATGACAAGACAGGCAATTCAAGTCGAACACCTGCGCTTGTACACGTTTGAAGCTCGCTAAATCCAATTCGCCCACAGACAAATCAAGCGGTTCGTCCGAATCATCCACCGGAGACGTATAATAGGAGTAAACCAACCGCAATCCCCTACTAATCACAGCGACCTCTATACTCCTCGTATCCGGAGTGACATTATTCAATCGGAGTTTTAGTCTTTTGCCGTCTTCCGCCGGCTTACTGATACGCTGGGTTTGCAAAGGTTTCGACTTATCCTCGCCAAAAGCGCATAACGAGAGCATATTCTCCTTCGGCCAAGCTTTCAGGCCAGTGAAAGAAAGTGACACGGTAGCGGTTCGCCCGGAATCAACCGTCTCATCCGGATAAATCTTACCCTCATCACAACCCAGCCCGAATAACAGGAATACGGCATACATTATATATAGACTATATCGTTTCATACCCAAAGATTAGAACGTGAACTGCAACATAGCCGTAGCGGAGTGACGAGCCAATCCAATAGCGTCCTCATCCCGGTCATTCTGCGTAGCATGACCGCTACGACCTAAATATTGATACATAACCTGTAGTTTCAAATTATTATTAAAGAAATAATAATTCAAACCAGCGGCGGGCATATTTAACAAACCACCCTCATCCGTAGCGTTTCGATCATAGAAATCATATCGCAAAGCACCCTGTAATTTCGGAGTGATGAAATAGCCCAATTGAGCGTAAGCTCCCCAGAAATTCTTATCCGGCTTTTGCATGATCTTGGTAAAATGCATATTCATATAATAACCTTCGGCTGCTACATACCAGCGGTTCTTGATCCATGCGAACTCAACGCCCACACGGGTGTCGCTACTGGTCAAGAACTCAGCCTCCGCATTATAAGAGGCAGATACGGCGATAGACATCTTATCGTCGTTCAGATTCTCCGGCGAGCCTTGAGACGTTGGCATCTCCCCCTTCGGCATAAAGGCCAGACGACCCGCATATAACAGCGAAGGCAACCATTTATGATCATCGCAGTTTGTCTTAGTCGCCAAATTCACGTCGATACCCGTACCATTAAAAATACCGACTTGATAATTCCATTTATCATTGATCAAACCATGAACCTGTACACCCAAGTCGAATCCCGTGGACATATTCGGTATGACATAATTCACGTCGTAAGGAAGCAATACGGATTGGGAAGTGGAATAAGGCAGTACCGGAAACAACGTCTCCCCCAAAGTACTTAAATAGCCATGCATAAACGGTGTCTTGAACTTACCGACACGGATACGAAACGACTCCTTGATCGCTACGTCGAACCAAGCCTGTTGCAATAAGGCCCCTCCACTCTTAGCGGCATTCAGCGATAAATTGAAAGTAACCCGTCCAAAAGCCTTACCCGTAAAACCGAGAATAGCGTTAGGGATCGCGAAACCAGAGTTCGCTACGCTTTTGGCATAATGGCTTTCCAGCCCTTGGTCGTCATACCGGTTGTAGCAAGCGCTTGCCTGTACCAACGCATAGGGCTTAAACAAAAAGTCACCGGCCTTGGTAGAAAAGGAAAAGCCCTTCTTTCCCGCTAGTGAAACCACATCGTTCTCTACATATTTATCATCCATCTCTTTCTTTGTATCTTGAGCTTTCACGGAGAAAACACCTGCTGATAGAAGCACCACAAGCAACGTCCTATATATTTTTTTCATTTCGATTCTATGCGTTATTTATTCATAAACTTTGTAGGAATTTAATCAAAGCGGCCCGCTCGTCTTTTGTCATGCGAGAGAATAGGGTACGCGACGCAGCCCCTTCCCCACCATGCCACATAATAGCCTCCGTCAGGTTCCGGGCACGGCCATCATGTAAATAATAGGTATGGCCGTTTACGACCTCTTGTAATCCCAATCCCCATAACGGGGTAGTCCTCCATTCATTACCGTTGGCCAAGCCACTGGGATAATCATCCCCTAGCTCAACCCCCATATCATGCAATAAAAAGTCCGAATAAGGATGGATCACCTGATTACCTAATTGAGGCAATTCCGTATTATTCAAAAGGACAGATCCGCGAGGGCGTGTCTTCAAGGAAGTCACATGGCATAAATGACATTTCGCTTGATAGAAAAGTTGCTCTCCTTGAAGAACCGTAGGATCATCCACATTCCGACGGGCGGGTACCCCCAAGGTCTGGAGGTATAAATCCACATCTTCCATATCTTCCGTAGAGACCTGCGCCCCGGTCATGGCAAAACCCATCATATTACTCTGTCCTTCTCCTACCTCATGCGGGAAACGATCGTTCGTTACACCGAGGTCGGAAGAGAATCCCAATTCCACCGTTAAGTCGGCATGATTCGCCTTATTACCAGAGATACCGATCTGCTTCTTTCCCTTTTCCGTCACATAGTTTATACGTCCACTAATACCATATTCCGGATAATTGCTTTTAGCAGCGATCTGCTTTAGCATATCCAAGTCGAGCGCCATCATCTGCCCCATTCCGACATGCCGTAAGGGTTGACGTACGGAAATCCGTAAATCCGACATCGGGATACTATCAGCATACCATTCCTTTATCTCATAATGAGGGGTGACCAACTCATATTCCTCCCCATCGGGGAACGTATATTTTTGGGAAGTAGTAGTAATCTTAACCCTTCCCTCCGGTTTCGTTCCGTATATCGCTTGATCATGTAGTACCCGGCCGTAATCTTGAAAATAGCCGCCACTTTTACGTGATATATAAATAAGCATGGATGAGAAGCCGGGGCCGGACCCTCCATCGGCTATAGCCGGACGGGTCCGCCCGGTACTTTTATGACAGGAACCGCAAGAATATCCGGCATAAAGCGGCCCTAGTCCTCCACCATCCACATTCTCAACACCGCGAGCATCGTCGTACAATCCATCACCACGATTAAATCGCGTCTCTAATTCGCCCGTAACCCAGTTTGCCTGCGTATCGTACGCATCCGGGGCATTGGAGAAAATGGTTGAGATACCCGCGGACAATTCCTTCTCGGAAGCTACCTGCCCATTGGGTTTCTTAACCTGCCAATTTTCCAAGTCCTCGGATTCGCAACTACACAGCAGACTACCGGATAAAGCGAATAATAGAAGTAATCTTCGTTTCATCGTATCGGCTTGTCCGATTAGTTCGTGAACTTAGACTTAACAACGCCCAAACCTGTCGTTAAATCAGCGCAAGCTTCTGTAGCTGTATTGATATGCTCCGTATCCCCTAGATTGTTACGGAAAGGATAGCCGATCGCATTGATAGCGTCGATTGTCTTATCAATTTGAACTACCATCAAACTATCCAACGTAGGATTAATCATTTTAGTCAACGCATGCAAGCTACTCTCGGAAGCGGATTTCTCATCCAAATCACGACCGCCGAAATAAGCGTTCTTGATACTTACGATATTGTTCTTATAGTCGTCCAAGGAATTCCAGCTATACCAAGACTCTACAGCCAAGACACCGGGGTTATTCGGGTCAGTAGCGTCTTTATTACTTCCATTCCATGCGGTCACCGGGTCAGTTATCTTAGCGGAACCTACTTCATTGGAGATTCCAGCCATACCATTATTTCCATTCAGCATAAGCTCAATCGCCTGATACACATTACCAATGGAATAGGCAGAACCGTCATGTTTCTTCATAGCCTCCGCATAAGAAGAAGGAACATCCGAAGTTCCTAAGCCTTTCAACCAACCATTGTATAAGTCTTGAGTATCAGATAACATACGTTCGGACACTAACTTCAAATACTCCAATTCATTCTTTGCGAACGGGCTTGTTTCCAGATCACGAGGCTCGCCGTCTAAGAATAACATCTTTTCCGCCGTATGGAATCCACGTAAATTTTGAGGACCATCTTCCGCATCTTCGTCTACAGCTCCTGAAATCTTGCTGAATTCTCCTGTAGCTATAATCTCCTCTATACCGTTCTTATCCAAAGGCCAGCTATCCAAGCTCGGGTCGAGCTGTGCCAAATCCGCCACACCGAACAAGAATGCCTCACTTTGTTCCCAAGGTACACGAACCGCACGCCAAGCGTCGCAGGCATCCGCTAAATCATTCTTAGAACCAGACGCGATGAACTTGTCTACCGCATTTTTATAGGCGGTCATCTTTGTCAACATGTCCTTATAGGTAGGCAAAGCTACCTCATCAACGAAAGTAGCGACAACCGCACTCATCTGATCTTCTGTTGGTTTTGCACCCGAATCCGCAGGAAGATTCTTAAAGTCATAAGTTACAACATCGGGGTCCTTGCCCGGATCATCGTTGTCTCCACAAGAAGTGAAGCTCAAAGCCACACCCATCAACATCATGGGTAATAAAAGTACTTTTTTCATATTCTTACATATATATTTGTTAATAGTCTATTATCTTGATAAGAACCAGCCGATATAAGCGATACCGACAGAAACCATATTCTGGCTATTATAATCACCCTTACCTACAATACGGTGCGCATAATCCGCCTTTACGACCAGATTAGGCAATGCGTAATAGTTAAGGCCAGCCGTAATCACGCTCTTTTGAAGACGTCTATCCGCCAGTTTATTACTGCCTTTCTCCACGGATTGCATCGGATTATAATATTCGTAGCGAACGAAAGGATAAATTCTAGGGGCTTTCCGACTAAAGAAGGAACCTACATTATAGCCAACCTCAGCCGCATAACTGACAGCGGTCTCCGCCACGGTTGAATTAGGATATCCGGAAGCTGAAGATGAGTTATTGTTTACCTTTGTCAAAGCGTTGCTGTTGCCCAGATGGCCGTAAACGATATTACCTCTGGCGATCAAATTATTGTTCGGACTTTTATATTGAGCGTCCGCCGTCACGATAGTAAGCGGATATTTCTCACCTTGGTTACGCAGCGGTTTGCTACTATTCTTAGAGGGTTGGTTATAATAAAAAGAAGCGCCCACACGTAAGCCTTTAAATTTCTTCACTCCATTATAGTTGACACGAGCCACAAAGGCAGGATGCGTAAATTGAGTTTCCTCGAAAGCGCCTTGCGTACCTTTGCCAACCCAGTTCTCCATACGGAAACCTTGTGGGTCCAGACCGGAAACGACTTGTAACTCGTAATCGAAATTTCCTAAATCACCAAATAGAGCCACACCCGTCTCATGCCAAGTAGAAGGTAATATGGTAGTCTCTCCTTCCGGACGATATACACCGAAAAAGTTCAAGGGTTCATGATGTGCGTTGGTCAAGCCTACCGGTACGATCATATGTCCAAAACGGAAGTTTAAATGCTTGTTCATCAGATAAGAGATATGGAACTGCTCCAAGGCGACCTCGCCACCTTTCTCGATCTCGGTCTCATATTCTCCATTCTCCTCGTACCACTCCACTTCCCGTGCGGCGCCTGTTCCTCCATACTCAAACTCAATCTCGGAACTCAGTACCCATTTGGGAGAGAACTTATAATCAAAAGCTAAAATAAAACGAGGGATAGAGACAGTAGCCCGATTCATATGTGATGTACCTTGAGGTGTCACCCAATTCCAATCATAATCCATATAACTGGCAGCCATCTCACCATATCCTCCAAAACGGAATTTAGAAAAACCGTCGGCATACATCTCCGATGCCTTTACGGTAGAGCTCATATTACTCTCTTGAGCATGTAGAGCGGTAAAGGAAAGTAATCCAATCGCTAATAAATTTGTTAACGTTCTCATTGCGTTTTATAATTTTTGGCAAAATTACAGGGGCTGAGAATTTGCTACAATCGCCCGAAGTAGGTAAAATAAGACCCTAATTACCTACTCATAGGTATCCCGGAAGAATATTTTCAGGACGTCACACCCAATAGGCCCCATTATTGACCCGCAAGACAACTTGATAGTTAATTTTGGAAAATACGGTTTTGTATTATTTCAGAGGTAAGCGTTAGTTATTACAAGCGAGAAGATCATTAGTTCTAAAAATCGATCTCCATGAAAAGATATATAACAATTAATAGGTATGAGCTCTCCTTTTTTACATATATATAGGTATTGCGCACCCTTATAGGCCGACGTATCTTTGCAATGTCAAAAAGAATGTAACACTATTAGTATATCGCAAACCAAAGCCTTCTGCTAATTTTATGTAAGCATATAAGATGATTAACACCGTAGTGTCGGGAAGTTTTTATTGGTTATTTCCGGCATCACATAAAAAGGGCCTCCCTGTGAAGAGAGGCTCTTTTTGTGTTCAGCTATCCGGTTCATTGATGATGTATTGATAGAGATCCGAGTCTCCGGCCTTATTCATGATCTTATGCTTTTCCAGCTGAAATTTTAACTGGTCTAAACCGAGAGGGCCGAATCCCGAAATCTTCAACAAAGAATCGAGCCCTTTCTTCCTAGCGTAGCGCAATAGGTCCTCCATAGTCTCCAGTTCCAATTTTTGGAGGCATTTACGGATGTAGGGAGACAGGGTTAGGCTTGTGACCGGTAGGGAGATCCGTTTGGCCGCATCCGTGGGGATATCGAACGATGATTTCGGAGCATCGAGACTCAAGCCACTTTTGAGGACTGCTTTATAGAGCGTTCTCAGCTCATATTCCATGTTTCGCTTCTCAAGTCGCAGGCGCTCTATCTCTAGGTCTTGACAGCTGATCGTTTTCTTATATTCGGCTAAGAATCCGGTGTTTTCCTGCAAGCGGAGTACTATGTTCTTATATCGGTAGCACATCCTATCGTAAGATATATCGCAGCGTTTGGCTACGTCCAGTATTTTTGCCCCAGAGGTTATTTCCGTGAATATATACCGATCTTGCTTATCATCTATAAATGTGGATAGTTCGGCGATGATTTGTTTAAGTAGGGGAGAGATGTTCTTTAAGGATCGTAGGCAGAAAAGGTAATCGTCGTACTGGGCGATAATCTCGTCGGCTTCCTCCTCCTTGTCTTGAATGACCAGTTGCAAGTATAGTTTTTGAATCCCTAGATGTTCGATATGGGCAATGAAATCACGTAGGTTCTCAGGATCTACCATACGTGTACCGGTTCTCGTATGGAAAGAGGTTATCTTTCGGGATTTTACCCAATCTTCAATCTCCTCGTACGGGAAACCGGTAATACGGGCGGCTTCTTCTATGGATATGAGTTCTGGCATAAGCATAAGATTGTATTACGAATAAAGTTGTTTTTGTTTAGTTAAAATGCGGAATTTGGAACCGACCAATAACGGTAAGTAGATCAGGTATTCTTTTCGCATCTCAATTAAGAAATAAGAGCCATCATGGGACACTCCCGTAATGTCACTATATCTCCGCACGATACCATGTATCTGGAATTCCCTCTCATTACAATAAAACCCTAACTCTGGAAAATACTTGCTGAAACAAGCGGAGTAGTAAATAAAGAGATTCTGGATCTCATCAATATTACAAGCGTCCATAAGCCATTCACTTTACATGATTAATTATTAGATTTACAAGATCCGGACATGTTTTAGAAAAGATGTCCTTCGTAAAGACGAGCGCTATATGGCTTTTGTTAAGTAGTGGTCCTTTCTTATAAAATAAAGGAAGGGCGAGGACTGAACATTTATGTAGACGAAGGTTCGGCTAAGACCCAACTCCCAATAAAGTCAGCCACACGCCCCCTTTATCTGTATACAAAATATATCCATACTATATTAGCATAGATAACACGTATATCCAGTAAAGGGTTGCGGGGCCTTCTTCGTGCATAGGGAGATTTAAGAAAATTAGCCGATTTTCGTCCTACAGCACAAATATCACACGCAACACGAGGCTCTTAATTAAAAAGCCTTTTCTTGTCGCAAATATACGTATTAATAATATTTCAACCTAAGATAATCCATATGTTTTTTAGTTTATCATTGTTTGATACCAATTATTCGCTTTGACTTATCCAGTCATGCAAATGTATAATATTTTATTTGATTTTCAAACTCCAATACCTCACTTCCAAAGCAAGCTAACTTACTTTTTTCGCCCAATTTTGTCTCCAGTTGTAGAGACGCAGCGTGCTGCGTCTCATCCCCTCAAAATGGTAACTTAAAATAATACGCCAATAACCACCAAAGTCTGCGCCTTCACGAGACAATATACCCATAGAACGCAATTTTGCGATTTGTTTTTCTACAGCACGGGAACTTATACCTAATTTTATAAGCCATAGCTTCGGCTGACATAGAAAGGTCGGAAATGACAAGGTCGATGATCTTCTGTGCTGTTCTACCTATATTTTTAGGCTTATCCGCAGTGTCTCCGAACTCACTCTCCGAACTTTTCTTCATTTACAAGAATGTTTGCTGGCATCCACTTGGGTAGGAAGTGAATCCCATGTCATGTGCATACCCTTCAATATCAATATTACCCACTCTTGTATAGGCAGTGCGTGTTCCGTCTTGGTAATAATAATATACAATAAGGTATACAAATGGCACAAATATATAAATTGTTTAATATCAACACCTTAAAAACACGATTGTGATTTTTGAAAAACACGTACGTGTTTCTGTAAAAAGTCGTACATGTTTTTCGGGAAACGCGTACGACTTTTTACAGCATCATTCGATAAGGAGCAAGAGCGTACATGAAAATATACGATAAGCCCCCCTTTTAACCAGAGCCAAAAAGCATTTCTTCCTAAGCTCCATCTCATTGATATTTTGGTGTAGTTACCCTGATTCTGAAATAATTTGGTTATTTTTGTATATAATTAATGTCCATAGAACATGCCATGAATAAGAAATTGCAGATACACAACAGCACGGCTGAATTCTTGATTTTCCAAATAGAAAATAAAGAAGAAGGTATAGAAGTCTTATATCAAGACGAAAGCCTTTGGCTGACGCAGGATGCTATTGCCGTATTGTTCGATAAAAGCCGTTCCACTATCACGGAACATCTACAAAATATATTTCAAAGCCAAGAATTACAAGAAGACTCAGTCTGTCGGAAATTCCGACGAACTGCTTCCGATGGCAAAAGCTACGCAACTAAATATTACAAGTTTGCCATTCGCGGCTATGTCGTTGATAAGAAAAGATTTGAGAAATACCGTATCATTCAAGACCGTCTATTCCAATCCGATTTTGATAAATACCAGACAGATAACCTTCTTGATTTTGATAACGAAATAGAGTCATAATACAAACTCTTTATAGAACATCTAAATAATAAACAACATGAAATCAACACTTATCGTAGGGATCGGTGCCTCGCTTCTTACAGCCGGTATCGCAAAAGCCCAACAGAGACAAGACATTACACCTAGAACGCCAAACGTATTGTTCATCTATGCGGATGACTTGGGATATGGAGACTTGGAATGCTACGACGGCACGCAAGTGAAAACCCCGAATATCAACCGGCTCGCCAAGAACGGTATCCGCTTCACCAACGCTCACGCGACCGCCTCTACCAGTACGCCCTCCCGATATTCCATGCTAACCGGAGAGTACGCATGGCGCCGCCCGGGAACGGACATCGCCGCGGGAAACGCCGGAATGATCATACGACCGGAGCGTTATACGATAGCCGATATGTTCAAGAACGCAGGATACGCCACGGCCGCTATCGGCAAATGGCACCTTGGCCTAGGAGACAAAGCGGGAGAGCAAGACTGGAACGCCCCACTCCCCACCGCCCTTGGCGATCTGGGATTTGATTATTCCTATATCATGGCGGCGACGGCAGACCGCGTCCCCTGCGTATTCATCGAGAACGGGCAGGTGGCGAACTACGATCCGGATGCCCCGATCTATGTCAGTTACCAGCAGAACTTTCCCGGAGAGCCGACCGGAAAAGATAATCCGGAATTATTATACAACCAGAAGCCTAGTTTCGGGCACGACCAATCCATCGTAAACGGAATCAGCCGTATCGGTTACATGAAAGGTGGCGGCAAGGCGCTTTGGAAAGACGAGAATATCGCCGATTCTATCGTGACACACGCCATCGATTTTATCAAGGAGAATAAAGAGAAGCCTTTCTTCATGTATTTCGCCACGAACGACGTGCATGTACCCCGCTTCCCGCACGACCGTTTCCGGGGAAAGAACCCGATGGGCGTGAGGGGCGACGCTATCGAGCAATTCGACTGGAGCGTAGGCCAATTGATGAAAACATTGGATGAGATGGGATTGACGGAAAACACCTTGATCATCTTGTCAAGCGATAACGGACCTGTCGTAGATGATGGTTACGCGGACCGGGCCGTGGAGCTACTAGGCGATCATAAACCCGCCGGACCGCTTAGAGGTAATAAATACAGTGCCTTCGAAGGGGGAACCCGTATCCCGGCTATCGTACATTGGCCAAAGGAGATCAAGCAAGCCGCCGTATCAGATGCGCTAGTGAGCCAGATCGACTGGTTCGCCTCCCTTGCCTCACTGACGAATTCCCGTCTTCCGGAAGGAAGCGCGCCGGATAGCTATGATTATCTGGATACTTGGATCGGGAAAAGCAAGGAAGACCGCCCGTGGGTAATCGAGCAAGCGCTTAATAAGGCACTTTCCGTCCGTACGAAAGATTGGAAATATATCGAGCCGAGTGTAGGTTCCGCTATCATGGAATATGAGAAGATTGAGACCGGATATTCCCCCGAGCCTCAGTTATACGACATGACGAAGGTCTACGAGGAAGGAAACAAGGCCTTGCAACATCCGGAGATCGTTTTCCAATTGCAGGGAATCTTAAAAGGAGTTCGGGATCACACAATCAAGGCTAAATAATGGAAAGAAGAAACTTCATTAAATCATCCCTCGGAATCGGTCTGGGTGCGACACTTCCGGGGATGACGCATAGCAAAAGCGGGAAAGAGGCAGAGACCGCCGTCTCTCCCGCCATGCCCGTAAAGAGCGGTAAGCCGCATATCATCTTGATCATGACCGATCAACAACGGGGCGACGCCCTCGGCTGCATGGGAAACAAGGCGGTGATCTCACCGAATATCGACCGGCTGGCGCAAGAAGGCTCGTTGTTCGTGAGCGGATATTCCTCCGCTCCAAGTAGTACTCCGGGACGGGCCGGTTTATTGACCGGGATGTCTCCTTGGCATCATGGTATGCTGGGATACGGACGCATGGCCTTGAAGTATCGTTACGAGATGCCTCAGATGATGCGGAATCTGGGGTATTATACCTTCGGGATCGGTAAGATGCATTGGTTTCCGCAGAAAGCGCTTCACGGATTCCACGCGACCTTGATCGACGAGAGTGGCCGGGTGGAAAGTCCCGATTTCATCAGCGATTACCGGGAATGGTTTCAATTGCAGGCACCCGGCAAAGACCCGGATCTTACGGGTATCGGCTGGAACGACCATGCCGCCGGTGTCTATAAGTTAGACGAACGGCTTCATCCTACGGCTTGGACCGGACAGACCGCTTGCGAGTTGATCCGGAACTACGACAACGACAAGCCCTTATTCCTCAAGGTATCATTCGCCCGCCCGCATAGTCCTTATGATCCGCCTCAACGTTATCTGGATATGTATAAGGACGCGGATATCCCGAAACCCCATATAGGAGATTGGTGCGGACAATACGCCGAGCCGAAAGATCCTCTCCAAGGAGCATCGGATGCCCCATTCGGTAATTTCGGGGATGCGTATGCCATAAACTCCCGTCGCCATTATTACGCCAATATCACCTTTATCGACGATCAAGTAGGGCAAATCATCCAGACCCTAAAAGACAAAGGTATGTACGACAATGCCCTGATTTGTTTCACGGCGGATCATGGCGATATGTTGGGCGATCATTATCATTGGCGGAAAACCTATCCGTACGAGGGTTCGGCCCATATTCCTTATATCGTAAAATGGCCCGCCGGTATATCCAAATCCATACCGGACGGAAGCAGCATAGAACAACCTGTAGAACTGAGAGACTTCTTGCCTACCTTTATCGATATCGCCGGCGGGTCGGTTCCTCCCGATATGGACGGGCGGTCTTTACTCAAGCTGATCCAAGGCCAGCAGGAACAATGGCGCCCCTATATAGACATGGAGCATGCCACTTGCTATAGCGACGATAATTACTGGGCAGCCCTTACCGATGGGAAGATTAAGTATATCTGGAATTTCCACAACGGAAGCGAGCAGTTGTTCGATTTACGGGAAGACCCGGGAGAGACACATAACCTTAGTGAGGACGCAGCCTATCAGAATAAGTTGTCCGAATTACGCAAGATGATGGTAGAGCATCTGTCCGAGCGAGGAGACTCATTCGTGAAAGACGGTAAATTGATGACTCTCGATACGACCCTATTGTACAGTCCCAATTTCCCGAAATAAGGGACGAGCGAGCCTCGTCCCTACAGTATCTTACGTTTTTTACCTTTTTTTTATCGCGGAATGGATGTATCTTTGCCCAAGAAACTAGAAGAGACTCAACTTAATGCTAGGAATCGTTAGTAAAGGAATCATTATAGGTGTATTGGTTTCGGCCCCCATGGGCCCCATCGGTATGCTCTGTATACAAAGAACACTAAATAAAGGACGTTGGCACGGGTTCGTCACCGGATTAGGGGCCGCTCTATCCGACGTGATTTATGCGGCACTGACTTGTCTGGGCATGGGAGTTGTGGTCAACTTCGTGGAGGCGAACCAAGCGCCCCTGCAATTGATCGGAAGTATCGTTCTCGGCATTTTCGGGTATTATATCTTCCAAAGCAACCCGACTAGGAACCTAAAGAAACACCGAGAAAAAAAATTATCGTTCACCCAAGACTTTATTACAGCTTTTCTACTTACCTTTAGCAACGTGTTAATCGTCTTGCTCTATATCGGATTATTCGCCCGGTTCGGTTTCGTGTTACCGGAACATTCGTTTTGGCTGCTGGTATTGGGCATTGTTTGCATAGGGTTAGGGGCCGTTCTTTGGTGGTTCGGCATAACATATATTATTGGAAAACTGAGAAAATGGTTCAACGTTAGAGGTATTTGGTTACTGAACCGGATCGTGGGCTCTGTCATTATCGTATTGTCTATTATCGGTGCCCTATCGGTTTTATTGACCTCCTACTTACAATGGCCTTTACTTCAAATCTATAGTTAAAATGAAAAGACTGAAAGTTCCTGTTATCCCCGTTCTGGATGTACTCGATATAACATCCATAGAACCGATTCTTGAGGTGCAATCCCAACGTGAGTTCCTCACCCATGCCAATTGGCATGAGTATCCATATAAGCCGATCACCGCTTTTAATATAGCCCGGACAGAGAAAAATCTATATATACGATATAGCGTGCAGGGTAATTCGCTAAAGGCGTCTTATGAGATGGACAATTCCTCGGTCCATAAGGATAGTTGCGTGGAGTTCTTCATGAAAAAGGAAGGTGACTCGCATTATATGAATTTCGAGTTTAATTGTATCGGGACTTGCGATGCCGCCCGCCGTACCTCACGGGATATCAAGACGTCGCTTTCGCAAGAAGAGTATAAAAGCATCATAAGACTCCCATCCGTGAGAAGAAGGGCATTCGAGGAGATTAAAGGTATTCATACATGGAACTTGATCGTAGTCATACCACTCAAGTTGATGGGGTTAGATCCTAGTAATCTGCCGGAGAAAATACTAGGGAACTTCTATAAATGCGCCGATGAGACAATGAATCCGCATTTCGTAAGTTGGAGTCCGATCGACCTTCCCGAGCCTAATTTCCATTGTCCTGAATTCTTCGGGGAGATCTACCTGTAGTATAGACGTAGCGTGCTGCATGCAGCACGCTACGTCTATACAGGCAAGCCTATGGCTATTTATTATTCTTACCTAGTTTCAGCTCAATGACGAAGGCTATTATCAAGCCGATTCCCCCGAACAAAAGAACCGAAGCCCCATAAGCCGTACCCGCTACCTCATGCCTGTACCAACCATCATCATAATAAGAATTTGTCGCCATACACATATTAATAATAAAGCCTACCAACAAACCTAATCCGATTCCCGCCAAAAGGCACCCGGCCTTTAAGCTACTGAACGAGAAGTTTCGCATGTAGTTAGGCAGTCCCAATTTACCATCGAAAGCAGAGGCATCCAGTTTATCACCGATCTTCTCGATAATCGCCAAACGTTCCCTCTTGCGAACAAACAACTCAAATAATCCGTAAATACCTGCACAAACGATTCCGACAACTAGCGGAACAGAAATAAAATCCATCATAACTGTATAATTTTAATTGATTCATTCATATTGTTTGCTAATTTGACGCAACAGTTTCCCATAGGTTACACCTCCGGGCTGAAAAATATTTTTTATTTTTGTTACCGCAAGTTGTAACCTATTTACCCGGCTTGCGTCCATTAAGTACAATGGAATTGTATACCGATACATATTACATACAAAGGATACAAGCAGGGGACGTGGCATGTTTCGCTTGCCTTTTGGACAAGTATAGCCGTCCGATTCACTCGTTGATCCTCAAAGTGGTACGAAGCCAAGAGGAGGCTGAGGAGTTGGCGCAAGATACGTTTATGAAGGTATTCAAAAACCTAGCCTCATTCAAAGGGGATTGTAGTTTCTCCACATGGATTTACCGGATTGCCTATAACACGGCGATATCATCGGTCAGGAAGAAGAGATATGAGTTTCTAGCGATTGAGGAGACTACACTTGAAAACGTATCGGAGGAGGAGGTCACGAACCTGTTCGGACAAACCGAATCCACGGAACAGGTTCAAAGATTGGAAGTCGCCCTTGAACAACTTCTACCGGACGAACGGGCCTTGATCTTGCTCTTTTATTGGAAAGAAAAGACAATAGAAGAACTGGTCTCTATCACCGGCTTGACCGCCTCGAATATTAAAGTCAAGCTACATCGCATCCGAAAAAAATTGTTTGTATTATTAAAAGGAATGGATCATGAGTAAGATAAACACAAATAAGGAACAACCCGATTTATTGGGGGATTTATTCAAACGCATACCGGAGGAGGAGCTTCCCGCCTCGTTCCGTTCGAACGTAATGCGACAAATCATGCTTGAGTCCGCAAAGGCGAAGAAACGTGACGAACGGTTCAGCCTGTTAGCAGCGATCGTGGCCTCGCTTATCATGATTTCCCTTGCGATCGTATCTTTCGTATATATGGAGATACCCAAGATAGCCGTCCCCACAATAAGCACATCGGCCTTGGCTTTCTATTTATACATAGGGGCCATCACGCTCATACTTCTATTGGCGGATTATAAATTGAGGAATCTATTTCACAAGAAAGGATAAGCACGAAGCGAGCTCCGTCCGTATACGAGGAATCTATGGACAAGGAACCATTCAGCCGCTCGGCGATCAAAAGACAGATAGAAAGTCCTAAACCCGCACCGGGTTTGTAATCATCCAGCTTCTCAAAGCGATTGAATACCGCAGCTTGTTTTTCAAGGGGAATACCGGCACCCGTATCCGTAACGGCTATGTATACCTTTTCCCGATCCGGCGCAAGTTGGAACGATAGGTTAATCTCACCTTTCTCCGTAAATTTAGCGGCGTTTGTCAACAGGTTTGTCAACAGTTGTTGCAGGCGCAGATTATCTACATGTACCACGATTGGTTCCCCAGCGGGAGAAAAAGTCAATTTAACCCCATCCGGCATCCGGTAGCGTACACTCTCCAATGCCATTTGGCAACACTCCAAAAGCGGATAATCCTTGATATTGAAATGAAGGTCTCCAGTCTCCATCCGGGATAAATCCAATACGTCGTTTACCAGATTCAACATCAAATCCGTATTATTCCGGATGATAGACGAATATTCCTCCCGCTCTTTCGCATCGGTAGAAGGTTCCACCAGCAAACTGGAGAAACCTACGATCGCATTTAACGGGGTCCGGATCTCATGGCTCATATTAGCGAGAAAAGCGCTTTTCATCAGGCTGGCCTCTTCCGCACGGGCTTTCTCCCTCATCAATCGTCTTTGGGATTCCAAAAGCAAGTCTTTCTCTCGCTGTAATTGGTTTTTCAAGGATCGTAGATGGCGGTAGTATAAAAACGAGATATAGAGGAGGATCGATAACACGACCGATATAGATAAGATAAACACCAACAAATCTTGTTTCCGGGCGATACGTAACCCGGCTTCCTTCAGTTCCGTTTCTTTCAATTCCTTTTCATGCAACTCATGCAAGGTTCGCAATTGATTCACCTGCCGGAGAAAAGAAGTTCCCCGCCTTTTCGTCAGCGTTCTATAAAGTTCATCATATAGAGCCATAACCTCCTTGAGTCGGCCCTGCTCCTTTAAGATATCCGCCTTGAACTGAATATCTTCGGGTAATCGCTCTGTCTCCAACACTTCATTTATATAACGCAGTGCCAACGGGATATCTCCAGCCGCCTTATAATAACGAGCCTTAACCGCTAGATAAGTATTGATTGCATAGTCCTCCTCTACCAAACTATTGCCGACATAGGAAGAGGCTTTATCCAACGCTTTCTTGGCATTTGCCAAATCTCCTTTCGAAAGATAAAAGCTCGTGTAAAAAGAATAAAGCAGCCAATACTCCCGCTCTAGTAGCAAAACATCACCTTTTTCTTGATTAATCTCATATTGCTCATCCAGCAGGGCTTTATATTGTTCCAAGATTCGTTCCGTCAACGTATATTGTTTCGTTCGGACACTACTTTCCAATTGATAAGAAGTTAACCGGATTTTAGTATCCATGATATCGGGAACATCTTTTATATCCTTCAATAAATCCAAACCTTCCTGAAAAGAGACTACGGCATCGCTATCCCTACGGATACGTTGGTAAATCAGCCCCAAAGTCTCCGAACAGCGAAGCAAGCCGTATTTATGATTCAGATTGCTCGCCAACCGATACAGATTCATCGCCTCACTCATTGCCAACTCATAATTCCCTAGCCAAAGGAGATCTTGACTGGAATAACTCTTCACCTCAAACAAGACATACGGATATTCATGGCGGGCCTTCGCCATAGAATCTACGATATTACAACAATAGACCAAACTATCACGCTTAGACTGATTGTAATAATACTCGGCCATACCTTTCAATCCCCTATATGCGATAGATATGGAATCCACCGCCATCGCGTTCTCATAAAGACGTTGATAATAATCTTTCATTTTGGGATCTTGCCGATAAAGCAAAGCCAACCGCTGCAATATAGGTAAAGTAGACGCTATCGTCGGGCAGCCCGGTAATACCCTCTCCAAGCTGTCGATCTCTGTTAAACGATCCTTGCCGGGAGGAGGCGTGGAAGATTTCATCGAGCCGCAAAATACAAGGGAGATCATAATAACCACCCCTATACGTATAGATATCCTGTTATTGAATAGATTCATCAGTCTCATATAGGGGTTTCAATTAAATTCGTTGAATGTATAAAGACAAACCGGGCACCGCCCTTATAAGAGACATCTACGGATAAAGAACCTTTAAGCTGTTCCGAGATGATCTGGCAAACAGAAAGTCCCAAACCGGTACCTTGAACAAAGTCGTCTAATTTCTCAAAACGCTCGAATATCTTCTTACACTTATCCTCAGGGATTCCACAGCCCGTATCCGTAACGAAGAAACGAACCTCACCTTTGCTCTCATCCACGGCAAATGAGAGATTAATCTCTCCCTCGGAAGTGAATTTAGCGGCATTCGACAACAAATTTGTCAACAACTGCTGCAAACGCAAGGCATCCGTATTCAAGGTATAAGATTCAAGCGAGGGAGTAAACGTCAATCGGACCCCGGGCTTCACCCGATGGCGAATCGAATCCAACGCCCTCTGGCAACAGGCGACCAGATCGTTTGGCTTCACGCTGAACTTGATCTTGCCGGATTCCAAACGGGATAAATCCAGGACATCGTTCACCAGATTCAATAGCAACTCGGAACTATGGTTCACCTCCCCGGCAAACCGGATCTTCTCCTCCTCGCTATACTCGCTACTCGCCAATAATTCCGAGAACCCGACAATGGCGTTCAACGGCGTACGCACCTCATGGCTGATATTGGCGATAAAGGCGCTTTTCTTCTTGTTCGCCGCCTCCGCCTCTTTCGTCACGACCCGCAGTTGCTTCTCCGAAGCGATCAAGGAGTCTTTCTCCTGAAGCAACTCATTTCTCAACCTCTTAGTATGCATATAAATACGCCACAACATATAGAGTAGGCCCATCAAGACCAATAGAAGACCGATAGATACGACAATCTGCTTCTGCTTCAAAGCTTCTTGCTCCGATTTCAGCTTCAACTCCCGATCTTGCTTTTCCAGGTCATTCAAGTCATTCAATACACGGAGTTGCTCGATTTGCCGGTCGAAGGCATCCGTGTTGATCGTCTCCGTCTTATTGATGATCTCCTCATAGATAGTGACCGCCTCTTGCAATTGGCCGGATGATTGCAATATCGCTTTCTTCATCTCCAACTTATCCAGATCACGATTGATCTTTAAAGCCAGATTGACAGCGGACAACGCATGCCTATAATCTTTCTCCTTCCAATAATAAAATGATTTTGTCCGCAGATATTGAGCCTCCACCCTATCCCCAAAAGAACTATCCAAATAAGCGGTCGCCTGATCCAAATACGCCTGTGCCTTTCCCGAATTCCCATTCATGGTATACAGCTCGCAATAATAGCAACTCATCAAGCAACGATGACGTTTTACCGGAAAAATCTTTCCCTCCCCATTATACTTCCTTTCCAAGGAATCCAATAAATGATCATACTGTTTCAAGAGCGCCTCCGACTCGGACAAACGTCCTAATAGCAGGGTAGATTCCAACATATTAGACAAATACATAATCCGGAAAGCAGGATTCGCCTTCTCCCCTTTCAATAAGTGCAGGCCTTTCCCGAAGATCTCTACCGCGTCACTGTCTTTCTTAATCCGCTGGTACACCATCCCTAGATCGCGATAAGCCCGTAGCAGGCCGTAATCGTTCTTACTTTCCCGGGCCAAATCCAGATATTGCATGGCCTTGTCCATAGCCAGCTCATAATTGCCGGACCATAGATAATCCTGACAAACCAAGCTACCGGATAAAAACAACCCTCTGGGACTCTCATGCCTTTTTGAGGCCAACGAATCCAATTGCCCCACCCAATATAATAGGCTATCCCTATTTTCTACATTATAATAATAACGACTCAAGCCAGCCATCGCATCGTATACGATCCCGATGGAATCCAAAGGCATCGCGATATCGATTATCTCTTTCAACGCTGGCACCTCCTCCGGCAATTGCCAGTACAAGCCGATTAATTCTTTAAGAAGGGGTATCTTATCCTGAGGTTTTTGGATACGTGATAAAGATTGGCGTATGCTATCCGCACGAAATTTACTCACGGCATTCTGCGCACTTGTGCCCACCGCAAACAAAATCCACACTATTCCTATAAAAGTATTGACGCTGGACTTTCTTAAAAATCCTCTACTCATTGATTTATCGCTTACAATTCGCAAACTTACAAAATAAATATCAATAAAAATCAACAGCTTTCCGTAATTACAGCCAACACGGCCCAAATGAATGTTTTTACCCCTCAAAACTCTTGTCAATCAGAAAAAAAGCATTACCTTTGCCCCGATTTTTGAGAGATGACAACATAAAGTCTAACTTACTAATTAAAACAAACTTAGTATTAACAATTAAAGAATGGAAAATTTAAAAAACATCCAGCCGGTTGAAGATTTCAACTGGGACGCTTTCGAGCAAGGCGAGACTTACACCGAAGTAAGCAAGGACGATCTTGTAAAAACGTATGACGAGACCCTGAACACGGTAAAAGACAAAGAAGTGGTTATGGGTACCGTTACTTCTATGAACAAACGTGAGGTTGTTGTAAACATCGGTTTCAAATCTGACGGTGTTGTTCCTATGTCCGAGTTCCGTTATAACCCGGATTTAAAGATTGGTGACGAGGTAGAGGTTTACATCGAGAGCCAAGAAGACAAAAAAGGACAATTGATCCTTTCACACAAGAAAGCACGCGCTACACGTTCTTGGGATCGTGTTAACGAGGCTCTTGAAAAAGACGAAATTATCAAAGGTTACATCAAATGTCGTACGAAGGGCGGTATGATTGTCGACGTATTCGGCATCGAAGCGTTCTTGCCGGGTTCTCAGATCGATGTGAAGCCGATCCGCGACTACGATGTATTTGTAGGTAAGACTATGGAATTCAAGATTGTTAAGATCAATCAAGAATTCAAGAATGTTGTTGTATCTCATAAGGCTCTTATCGAGGCAGAGTTGGAACAACAGAAGAAAGATATCATCTCCAAATTGGAGAAAGGACAGGTATTGGAAGGAACTGTCAAGAACATCACTTCTTACGGTGTATTCATCGACTTGGGTGGCGTAGACGGTTTGATCCACATCACAGACCTTTCTTGGGGACGTGTTTCTCATCCGGAAGAAATCGTTCAGCTTGACCAGAAGATCAATGTTGTTATCTTGGACTTCGACGACGAGAAGAAACGTATCGCTCTTGGCTTGAAGCAATTGACTCCGCACCCATGGGATGCTTTGGATACGAACTTGAAGGTTGGTGACAAGGTTAAGGGTAAAGTTGTCGTTATGGCTGACTACGGTGCGTTCATCGAGATCGCTCCGGGCGTAGAAGGTTTGATCCACGTTTCAGAGATGTCTTGGACACAGCACTTGCGTTCCGCTCAAGACTTCATGAAGGTTGGTGACGAGATTGAGGCCGTAATCTTGACTTTGGATCGCGACGAGCGTAAGATGTCTCTTGGTATCAAGCAATTGAAGGCTGATCCTTGGGAAAACATCGAGGAGCGCTTCCCGGTAGGTTCTCGTCATGCGGCTAAGGTTCGTAACTTCACTAACTTCGGTGTATTCGTAGAAATCGAGGAAGGTGTTGATGGCTTGATCCACATCTCTGATTTGTCTTGGACGAAGAAGATCAAACATCCGTCTGAATTCACTCAGATCGGAGCAGAGATCGAAGTTCAAGTATTGGAAATCGATAAGGAAAACCGTCGCTTAAGCTTAGGCCACAAGCAATTGGAAGAGAATCCTTGGGATGTATTCGAGACAATCTTCACGGTTGGTTCTATCCACGAAGGTACAATCATCGAAGTATTGGATAAGGGTGCCGTAATCTCTTTGCCTTACGGCGTAGAAGGTTTCGCTACTCCGAAGCACCTTGTAAAAGAAGATGGTTCTCAAGCTCAAGTAGATGAGAAACTTTCATTCAAGGTAATCGAGTTCAACAAGGAAGCTAAACGTATCATCCTTTCTCACAGCCGCATCTTTGAAGATGAGCAAAAAGGCGCTAAGGCAACTTCTGAAAAGAAGGCATCCTCAAAACGTGGTGGTAAAAAAGAAGAGGAATCTGGAATGGTAACCGGTCCGGTTGAAAAGACTACATTAGGTGACATCGAGGAATTGGCTGCTTTGAAAGAAAAACTTTCTGGTAAGTAATTGATCCTTCTTTGAGATATAATAAAAGGAGATATCTGATTCAGGTATCTCCTTTTTCTATGTTATTCCTACTGCGGCTTATTTAAGAAAAGCATTCTTCCGTGACACGTGTCTCACATGGCTCGGAAATACCCAACAAATCATTGATCTCCTTTCTTTTCTCTAAATCCGTAAAATAAGCCTCTACAACTTTATAAATATCAAAACCTCCCGTAGAACCGGCTGCCAAGTTTAGTGACTCGACTAATTTACCTGTAGCTTTATGAATCTCAGCTTGTTTCAGCAAATGAAATTCATTCCCGTGAATTAATTGATTCTTTCCCATGATGTTCCAATTTTAGGTTATACAATATATTACAAAGGATTTCTATTCCTGTCCTAAAGATACAAATATCTTATATATGACCTAATACTTTTATCTATTTTTAAATCGGTTCATCTATTTTATCAGTCGAAAGAGAAAGTATATCTCTACATTCCATTAATTTTGCCAGAAAACTAAAATGAAAAAGTTAGTAATATTCGATCTTGACGGAACATTATTAAATACGATCGCGGATTTAGCCCATAGCACGAACCATGCGTTGCGGCAAAACGGCTTTCCGACACATGACGTAAAGGAGTATAACTTCTTCGTAGGAAACGGCATCAACAAATTATTCGAACGTGCGTTACCCGAAGGTGAAAAGACGGAAGAGAATATACTAAAGGTAAGGGAAGAGTTCTTGAAGCATTACGATCTGCATAACACAGATCGCAGCGTTCCCTACCCCGGTATCCCTGAGTTATTAGCCTTGTTGCAGGAAAGAGGGATAAAACTGGCGGTCGCTTCTAATAAATATCAAGCCGCTACCCGTAAGCTCATCGCCCATTTCTTCCCTTCCATACAATTTACGGAGGTTCTCGGACAGCGTGAAGGAGTAAAGGCGAAGCCAGATCCCAGTATCGTCAATGAGATCGTAGAACGAGCGAGCATATCCAAAGAGTACGCTCTTTATGTCGGTGACTCGGACGTAGACATGCAAACCGCCATCAACAGCAAAGTGACCTCCTGTGGGGTAACATGGGGCTTTCGCCCTCGTACGGAATTAGAGAAATACGCACCCGATCATATAGCGGAAAAGGCAGAAGATATACTCAAGTTTATCTAAAAGACGACCTAAGCCTGTCGTGCGAGGCAATCCTTCCCGTTCTTGTCTCGCACGCTTGTCCTTAACCTGAATTACTAATATTTCCTAACACATATTCCATCCAGCTCGCACAGCCCTTAGAATACAAGTTATCCCTAACATCACCTCAACCGTACTTGCAAAAAAGTATTAGACCTACAAACAAAAACATCCAATAGCGGTTATTTTTCAAGGTATCATTTAAACCAAACTTTAAAAAACGCCAAAACGAGACCTATATTTCTGTAATATTATACCAAACAACCACTAGATAAATATAGTAAAAGACGAAGTTATAATTTTACATAAGAAACATAGACAAAAAGAATGTCGGGAAATATTAAAAAAATAGTTGAGCCGAATAGTGGTATTGATTATTCTTTGGAGAAGGACTTCAAGATCTTTACACTTTCCAAAGAACTCCCTATTACCACTTACCCTTCTTATATAAGATTAGGGATTGTCATCTATTGTGTAAAAGGAAACGCTAAAATTGATATCTATTCCAACAAGCACATTATAACCCCCAAAGAGCTCATCATCATCTTGCCGGGGCAATTGGTCGCATTAACGGACGTTAGCGTAGATTTCCAAATCAGATATTTCACGATCACGGAATCCTTTTATACTGATATATTAAGCGGTATCAGTCGTTTCTCGCCACATTTCTTTTTCTATATGAGGCAACATTACTATTTCAAGATGGAAGACGTGGAAACTCTTTCCTTTGTAGACTTCTTTGAATTACTTATAAGAAAAGCCGTCGATCCGGAAAACCAGTATCGAAGAGAGTCGGTTATACTCTTACTTCGCATATTATTCCTTGATATATATAACCATTATAAAGTCAATTCTTTAGACAGTACGGCAACGATAGATGTACACAAGAAAGAACTGACCCACAAATTCTTTCAATTGGTCATGAGTAATTACAAAGTGAACAGAAGCGTGACGTTCTACGCGAACTCTCTATGCATCACCCCTAAATACTTGACCATGGTTGTTAAGGAGGTAAGCGGCAAATCCGCCAAAGATTGGATTACGGAATATATGATCCTAGAATTAAAAGGATTACTCACCAACTCTACCTTGAATATCCAAGAGATTGTTGAGAAGACGCAGTTCTCGAACCAATCTTCGTTGGGACGCTTCTTTCGGAGGCACACGGGCTTATCGCCTTTGCAATACAGGAAAAAATATTTAACAACAGAGCAAAGAACAAACTTCTCAAAAAATAATACGATATGAATAAAAGTCAGCTAATCGAGGAATTATCGAAAAGAGTCGGTAATGACAAAGAAGAAATCCGGTACATATTGGAAGAACTGAATAACATCATCTTAGAGAAAACGAGAGCCGGAGAAAAGGTATGTATACAGGGTTTTGGTGTTTATACTCCCCGCTTGCAGACAAGCAGGTTGGCTAGAAACCCGAAAAGCGGAGAGACTTTAATGTTGATCCCCAGAACCATTGTCCATTTTAAGTGCGCGCCCAATTTGGTAAAAGAGATCAATAAATGAAAAATAAAGGGTCGGCTCCATCAGGAACCGGCCCTTTCGTTATACCTATTAATGACATACCAAAGACAACTTTCTATAATCTACATCAATATTTGTCGAGCATATTTCACGCAAGTGCCTACCTCTTTCACGGAGTCAGACCAAGGCTTGATATCATATTCCAGTTCTATATCGCAATAGATAGGCCATTTCTCTTGTTTGATCAACAAGAGTACGTCTTCCAACGGCATCTCCCCTTGTCCCCATACTTGATTCGTATTCGGCTGGTCCCCTGTCGTAGGCCCCGTCTTGTCTTTCAAGTGGATACTATAGATCCGATCATGATATTTCTTGATCATCTCATTCGGGTGGATACCTGTAGAGCCAAAGAAGTGGCCCGCGTCAAAATTCAACATAATAGAAGGAGAGACCGCTAAGATCGGATCGCAACTAAACCCTTCTTCGGCATATTGCATATGATTATGGAAAGCCATATACATCCCATGCTTCTCGGCAAATGGAGCGACTCTTTTCGCCGTCTCCAAATTAATCTCGTCCGTCACGGCTTTAGCGCCCATGGCCTTGGCTACCTTGAACGCATAATCGATTTCCTCGTCCGAACCCATACGGGAAGGTTCCATCTTCACGATATGCGCCGATATTCCTGCGTCGCTCAATAACTTACGGGCACCTTCTACCTTTGATAGATCCAACCCGAGACGCCACGCTTTCACCGCTTCCTTATATTTATCGATCTCAGCCTGCTGCTCCGGAGTAAACTTCGGGGGACCCATCCGACGAGGAGCCGCAGGTTTCTCACCCGGTTTCGCCGTGGGTTGAGAAGCTTGCTGACGGAAGAATTTCATCATCGGATTCTCCGGAGCTCCTAAATAAGCTTCCAGATCACCTCCCATCAACTCGATGGAACTGATATTCGCCTCTTGGCAATACTTGATGATATTCTCCAATCCACCCGGCATGGAACGCCAACTATAAGTGATCGTGCCGATTTGCACGCCACCGAACTTCGAGTTAACCTTGCCTGCCTCCGCCGCCGTATCAACCGGAGCGGGAGCCGCCACACTCTTCCCCGTACAAGAGAAAGCACTCGGAAGGAAAGATGCGGCCGCCAAAGCAGCGACCGATCTTCCTAGAAACTCACGTCTGGACTGACCATTGTTCACATCTTTACTCATAACTATTCAGTTTATACATAAATATCAACTCTTAGAAGAAAGGCCCTTACAGACTTCAACCTTTACGATATTCATCGTAAGAAAAAATATATAGTAAAACACAACTTCGCTTCCTCGCTTCCTCGCTTCCTCGCTTCCTCGTGCGAAACAACGAGAGCGAATATAGGGATGAGCAGTAAACCATGAGTTAACGAACGCTAAACAAGACATTAACCTAGGGCTAATTTAAGGCTAATTTCATATCAGCACAAAGCATAATTCACATAATAACAGCAATATAAATAAATCAAGAAATATTTATAAAAATCTTCGATAAGTCAGAGGCATAGCACCTGCCTCCCTATTCGAAAGGATCGCTATCAGTGGGGCGCATACATTTGTCACTGTAATGCCAGAGGAGTGCCACACGGATGGCACAGGCATGCCATAACGGTGGCACGGTCTTGCCACAACGATGGCACAGGTGTGACAATAGCGATGGCACAGTCTGCCAATGAGCAGGCACACTATAATATTACTGGGGAGATTGCTGACTCATCAGCGAAGACGGTACGACCTGCTCAAAAGAAGAGGGGAAAGCCTCGCCATACATCTCTTGGTATAAAGCGCAAAAGCGGTCGTACACGTAACGGGCCAATTTGAAGTTGTTCTGGTAAATCAAGGCTTTGATCTTATAGAGCAAAGCCTCCTCGTTGCAAGGATCGTTCAGAAGGATCTGGTCTGCTATCTGGATCACCCGATCCGCCTCATCCTCGATCGAGTAAGTGTCGATAAAGCGAGACAAGACATCCACCGTACTATTACAGATATAACTTTTAAAATCATCCATCCAATCAAACGATTCCCCTTTGAACACTTCTCCTTTGCTGATAATATCATAGAAATATTCAAAGTCCGGCTGAGTCCGTACCCGTTTATCTTTCAGCCAATCCAAACAAGCCAAATAATCGCAATAGACATCTTCCGAAAGCTGGAGAATATATCGATTCGCGTTAAATAGGACCTCGACCGTATCGATACGTTCCAATATCTTCCGGAGTTTCAATATAGATACGCTTCGAAGGCTCTTCGTACTTTTCGAGGGGTTGTCATTCCCCCAAATCATCCGTGTCAAGTCCTTGCTCGATATTCCGAAACCTCCACGGGAAGAGTGAAGCATAATCAAGATAAACAGCTGTTTTAATTTGGGGGTAAATAGAGAGGTTATATCATTTCCATCCCGGTCCAACACATAGAACTCTCCAAACAATCGGATATAATTGCGCAGAACCGGAACCTTCTCGATCTCCTCCGGCATCTCTTGCGAAGAACGATCCGGCTCCTCGATTCCGTCCTCGATTCCCTCCTCCGCAACCGTTCCCGCATCAGCCTCATCCTGCCTTGGCTTTTCTTTCACCTTCCGATAGCCTAGATAAGCTATCGAGACCAGAACCATCAAAATCAACCCAATTCCAAGGACATCCAACCAAGTAATCGCATTCGATATATGTAAATCTAATAACTGGTTGCTCAATCCCAATATCTCCTTATCGCTCAACACACGAGACCAAATACAAAGATTATCCAGCACACCCACGAAGTTCGAGGACTGGCTGAAATTCACGAAACCGACATATAAGCTATCACTACCCAGATAAGCCGGACGATCAAAAGAGATCGCGTCCAGTTTTCCATTTACGAATATAGCCTGCTCCCCATTCCGCTTATTATACCGCCATACGACATTATACCATTTGCCCGGCTCGATCTCCGTGTTACCAACCAGATCGTTGTTAAAGAATCCCATATACGGTTTCCGATTCCGTATCAACAGATGCAACGCTTGTTGATAAGTACTGTTCTTAGCTCCCAGAATACAATAATCCTCCTTCTCCGGCAGGTACTTAGGTATTTTCAACCAAACGCCGACAGTGAAATCATGATCCCGCATATGAAGTTCCGAAGCGGTCGGCAAATCCACACGGGCCTGATTCTCCAAGGAAGCGACCTGCCCCCGTATAGGGTCCTGAATAAACTCGACATTCCTAGATACCGTGAGATTATGATTGGACGAACCATCTTTCTCATCGCCCTCAAACGGTAAATAAATCTCTATATCCTCGTCAATCCGCAAAGGTCTAGCCTTAAAATCGCCGGCGAAAGCCTTCCTTTGGGTACCGGAGACATAAACCGTAGCCGGCTCTATCCGATAGCCCGGAGAGATCGGGGAAAGCATCAACTCGGCTCCGGGCTCTAGCGGAAAGCAATATTTACCCGTCGTATAATTAGACATCCCATCCCAATTCACGTAGTTAAGCAACTCATTGTTATTCGTAACCGCGCCGTAAATGATATCGAAATTCCGGAAAGTAACCAACGAGACATCTAACCATGCGTAATACTTATCTACCAAGACAAAATTAGGAACCCTTCCATCCCGGATCCACGCTCTTTTAAACGATTCTATTAAATAAGGTGTCTGCCGGGCTAAAGCCGAGATATCATTACTATTTCCCCGGGAAGTCTCCAAGAACTTATATCCGGTAAATAAAGACAAATTCTTTTTCAGCCGCTCATCAAAACTCTCAACCCCTTCCGGTTGATTTCCCCAATCAGCGTCCGTATGCTCCACAAAATCCCTCATATTATGCAACCATGAAGGACTGTTCAAATGTTTCTGAACCTCGAAAACGACCAGTCGCTTTCCGGAACTCAACATATCCTTCAGGGATGGCCATCCGTTTTTCGTATCATACTCAAGTACATACTCCATCAAGCCTATTTCCTTAAAAGAGGATTCCAGCTCCATCTCTACATAGAAATCGAGGAAAAGCGTCATAACCTTAGTGGAGTCCGCATCCAAGGCCGTCTTAATGGCTTCCAATGATTCACTAAAAGGAGTAAACGTACCATCAGGTTTCCTTAGTAACAATACATTTGTCTCCGTATCCCGCTTCAAATAGAAATAAAAGCCTTCGATCTGCTTCCGCAATAACTCGTCCAAAGAAAGTTTTTCCGGGGAATTGGAGGATAGACAAGAATAATTAGATAGGATGTAGACGCTCTCGTTATATAAAAGACCGGCCTCTACATCCTCTTGACGTTGAGAAACCAGACGTTGTGCCGAAAGTAATTCCGGCAGGGTGATTATAAGGCTAACAATTAAACATATATAACGAAACCACGCTATCATCGTATACAATATCTTAATTATAAGATCATCCAAAAATAAAGCTTTAATATGACATGACAATGTTTTTAGATTATTATCTTCGCATCAAAATAAAGCGAAGTCATATGGACATACTAGAAATAACGCGAAAGCAAGATCCTCTCTATCCTACCTTTGAGCAAATATATACGGCAAGTTTCCCTCTATTTGAGCAGCGAACAGAAGAACAACAAGAACAGGCCTTCCAATCTCCCAACTATCATCTAGTGGCTTATCTGAAAGACAACCTCTTTATCGGCTTTATCTCATACTGGGATTTTAGCACCTATGTATATATCGAACATTTCGCCATTCATGAGAACTTTAGGGGACAAGGATACGGCGGTTTATTGCTGGAGGATTTTAATAAACGCCTGAATAAGATTATCTTATTAGAGATCGATCCTATTACGGATGAAACTTCCTCCAAGCGATTAAAGTTCTATAAAAAATGCGGCTTCTTCGAAAACCATTACAACCATTTCCATCCCCCTTACAGAAACACCTATCGAGGGCATGCGTTAATCATCCTGACAACAGAGAGGCAAATAACTGAGGATGAGTATATTCAATTCGGTTTCGACTTGCGGAATATTGTCATGGCAAATTAAGAAATAAATATAAAAGCCCCGATCGTTTCTTCGATCAAGGCTTTATTAAATCACCAAAAGCCGAAAATAATGAACTAAGGAGGACAACACCCTTCCTTTCGTAAATTTTCGCATACATCCCGAATAACCGCATATGGCTTTTTATCATAGCCACTGTCAAAAAATTTTTCCATGGCTTCGACTGTGTCCAGATAAAGCCATGCCCCTTTCTTCAAGCAAATCAATCTTACAAAACGAGCCTCTATTAGTTTCTCCAACTTCATATAGGCTAAAGTATCATAAAAATATTTCACCAAACGTCTCGCCTCGTCATACTCAAAGGCTTTCGGCAAATTATTTTTCATATCACTCTCCCATTGTTCCAACCGATATACCCCCCGCTTTATATCTTTCAATTTACGTAAAGCCAATTTCATGTCCTCCTTCGCATATTGCGAGATAAAGAACAGATACATATCCGAGGTATTTTTAGTGGTAGCCTGTCTTAAAGCATAAAGAGACAAAAGCACACTTAATACACTAACTACCAAAGCTGTTATATTCCATATATCTTCCATGATTTATCATTTAAAAAGTTTATAAGCCTTTATTCCCCAATCCGTACACCTCCAATGATCACCCACACAATCGAATATACAAACCCCACCTGTCGGAACCTTAATATCATGAGTCGCACAGAAATCCTCATAATTCCCCAGAATATAGGGGGAGAAACGCATCACTCCATTGGAAGAGACTAGTAACCAAGTCTCACCATCAGGGATACTAGCCGCCAAATCCTGCCAACCGCTTATCAGTTTCTCTACATCTACGTTCCATCCTAACGGTACCACGGCCTTCTCATTCCATTGGGCGATCACGGAAAGTCCCCTCTCCACGATCCGATCTTCCGTTAGGTCTTTCCGGTCCATTCCCTCCTTTTCTAAATAGAGAGATCCCAAACGTTTTATTACATGATCTTCTACCATATTCTCATCCGGCCCATAATCAATCTCTTTAAGACGTAAGTCTTGAATGATAGGCAAATCCACATTCATTTCCTCCAAGATATAGTTAGCGGTCTCCAAGGTGCGTTTTAAGGGGGCCGAAATCACCTTGTCGATCACAATCCCCTTTTCACGTAAATAACGTCCCGCAGATCTAGCTCGTTCCTCCTCTACCAGAGGCAAATCAGTTCTAGCTCCAACCCGAGTCGGAGTCTCTCCCGCACGAAACGTATTACCATGCCGTACGATCACAAGTTTTCTACATTTTTCCATGGTTGTATTAATTTAAAGTCATCTACTATTTTTTGATATTCAGGTAACAAATCTATCAAGCAATCCCAACGTTTTTTCACTTGCTCCTCCGGGAAAAAACGATTCCTCCGAGCCAATCTTTTGATAACCATTTCTGGTGTCGCATCGATGCACACCATATGAATCCGATATCCAAGACTCTTTATCTTCTTATACAAATCCACATGTTCTCTCAACGCATTACTATGTTCAAATAAAATAGGCCACCCATTCCTCAATCCCAACAAAAGAAGACGGTAACCTAAAAAACGAGCAGGAAGTTCCCAACGTAAGAACGCTTTCTCCCTATCTAGCGAGCAATCCGCTTGATACCCGGATAATGCCTCCATAATAGCGTCGAAAGCGATATGCAAACAAGGTCCATTCTCTGATAGCCATTCCTCCGCCCAATACGATTTACCGGATGCGGGTATACCACATATATTCAAGAGTAAGGGTGATTCCGATGTCCGCATATCCACCTTTTGGCTGTCTACCCAACAGTCAAAATCCATCCATACCGGACCAGCATCACAGCCAGAAGGTAGAACCTCCTCCAAAGTATGGTAGGGAGATAAAATAGAATCTACGATTCCATCTAAGTCACGAAAGATCGAACTCTCCATACTTCTCAAGTATTTCCTCAACCCGTTTGACATCTTCCGGGGAATCAACCCCGCTTGTTGTCTCACGTCCCCGATAATCGACGTCTACGACCCTCATTTTGATGCCATTCTCTAAGAAGCGCATCTGTTCCAATCCTTCTATATAAGAGCGTTCATACACAGACGGAGGTAATGAGAAATAAGACTCGAGGGCTCGACCGCTATACGCATATAAACCCACATGCCGCCTGACAGGGCTTTTAGGCAAAAGATCCCTAGCCTGATCCTCCTTACGGATAGCGGGTATGGTTTGTTTCGAAAAAGCTAAGGCATATCCCAGCCGATCCACCAATACCGTCGTGCCGGAATAAGGGGTTTCCTTTTTCATCGCCAGTAATTGATCGTATTCGCTCCATCCCAACAAGACCGAGGCGGTAAGGACATCCGCCTTCTCCTTTCTCCATGTATCGATCAGATCTTGCAAGATCCAAGGAGGACACGTGGGATTATCGCCTTGCAGATTTATTATCAGTCCGGGATTGGTGTCCTGTTTCCTTACCGCCTCATAGCAACGTTCCGTACCACTTTTACAATTCGTGGAAGTCATCATCACCGGAATCTCCCGGGATTCGCAAAACGAGACGATGCGCTCATCATCCGTAGCTACCAAATAAGAACAAGACTCATTTTTGCGACATACAAAATCCGCTATATCCGAGACCCGTTTTATCATCTCTATACCTTTAATCTTAACCAAAGGCTTACCCGGCAACCGGCTTGAACCATATCGAGCCGGTATTACAATCAGTACTTTTTCCATAATCACTTCATTTAATAGATTAACATTCTAAACCGTTTAATTTTATAATATGTAATACAATCAGAGTATTGAGGGTCCTTTGTATGATCATCCGCCGCACGGCAAACCACGTGCATATCCTCACCTACGATACATAGCGAAGGATAATTTCTTGAATATAATTCATTCCCTTGGCAAGCGATCATCCCAGCCATACACCAGTCCACACAATTCTTCGAGAATAATAATTGTAAACGATGCCTCTCATTATTCGGGAGTCCATACCGGGAAGTCTCAGGTAATGAGCTTATCGTCCGCATAGAATCGAAAGATTGATTGGATGCCATCCAATACAACCGGGATATCTCATCATACACTATAAAGAATTTCAAATGGCCACCGGGAAAGGGCAAGAAAAGCAAGGTCTGTCCGGAAGGAGTCTCTTGAAAGCCGGTTACCATCTGGCCGTTCTTATCTTCCCTCACTTTTAATAAACAAGCGTATCCAATCCCTCCGGTATGCGCACGAAGAAACATATGGAACGTTTTCCCCTCTGGATCATACCAAATATGATGTTTATCCTTTATTTGAACCACTTGAGCCTCCAGCCATCCAGTGGGCGCATTAAAACGACCGGGAGCCAATTCCAGCGGCTTATTGGTCAATGACTCGTAAAAAGGAATACCAACCCCTTCCGGGAAATGTACCTTATCCCTGAAAACAAAAGGATCGGAACGTCGCCAAGAAGACGCATCCAGTAAATCATCGTGAATAGAGCAAGATAGCAAGGTAGGGCTCAAACCCGCCACATTCCAGCCTTCTATCTCCGAGTTATAAAAACGCTGTTCCATCGCCAAGTAAACCCGCTCGTTAGCGAAAAGAACATTACAGGCAGAAGAATGCCATTTCTCACCTTGGGAGAGAAACGAGGGAACGCTCCACGTATTCCCATCATCTTCCGAGCATATAATACATAAATCGCCCGCATTTCCTATGATATATATCTTTTCCCCTATACAAAAAGGGCGGGCATGCCAAAAATTAAAATCCGAGATAAAACACCAACTAGCGCCTTGGTCGTCCGATACAAAAATCTTACCGATACCTAACCGTCTTGTCCTTTCCGTGTACAGCTGCGAAGAAGCATAGATTTCTTTTACCCCCTTGCCGCCCAAGTCGAAAGTCACGACCAAGCGTCCCGTCGAAGTCACGGTGATTCCGGGAGTATAACAATAAATGTCTTCCGGACTAATTGATTTATAGATCAATGTTTCTTGAGTAGATATAATCATAGCAAGAGATTTAAGAGTACAAAAAAAGGTCACGACATTTCTTCACAGAAGTTCTCGTGACCTGAGCTTTTAATTTATTACTTTAGTATTAATACCCCCGCATGTTCTACCATCGCGGTGTACTTGAAGAATCTATCTCCACACGGGAATTTCAGAATTATAAATATCTTCTTAAAGGAAGAGATGGGGGATTCCCCCATCTCTTGACCTATCTATTTGTTTAATTATTTAACAACCACTTTAACAGCTTCCTCACCATCAACAGCTACAGCTACGATACCGGCAGGTACGGCAATTGTTGCGTTATCAGATGTAAGAACTGTCTCAGCGACTACCTTACCTAAGATGTTAGAGATAACTACTGACTTACCAACGGCGCCTTGGATAGTTACAGTACCGTTATCAGTTGTGATGGAAACACCTTCCACAGCTTCGATTGTCTCGTTGTCTGTAGCGATATCGTCACCTTGCTCTACGTTGAAGATCAAAGCGTCGTCACCACCGGTAGCAGTTTCGTCAAACTTAGAATCATCTTTATCAGACAATACCAAGCAACCATTCTGCATTTTCAACCAAGCAGCTTTTGTAGGAGCGATGTCAAGACCGTCTGCCTGCATTGATTCAAACAAGAATGATCTATCAGCCTCAACCTCATTAGCGGCAGCATTTCTGTTAACGAAACGCATTGACCAAGTCACATACTTGTGGTTGTCACCAGATAAAACATATTTGTAAGATACGAAGTTATCCTTGCTTACACCAGCCTTCTTAGCGGCAGCCCAAGCTGCTTCCTCAGCCTTATTTAAAGCCTCAATCGTGATCTCCTCATTCTTCAAGTTCTTGAATTCGTCTCTCAAGATGAACAATGTATCAGCTACACGAACAGCCTCTACGAAACCGGCACGATCATATTTCTTCCACATATAAGCGGCGTCTTTCTTCGCATCGGAAGTATTAGCCTTATCATGTTTCAAAGCGAAATCATGGAAGTTGATCAAATACTTACCTCTCTCGAAACCGGGGATAGCCGGAGTAGCATGTGAACAGTGCGCTGCGTCTACCTTGTTACCTTCATTGTCATAGTGATTATGAGTATATGTACAAGCAACACCCGGTGTACCCTCGAAGTCGTTACGATCGATTGAGATCAAATACTGAGGTTTGATATTACCAGCGCCACGATTTACCCATGCCGTATCAACGATGAATGACAAGCCATCTTCCGTCTTATCCGGAGTGTAGATACCTAAGAAATCGATATCACCATTCATGAAATTCTTGTTGTTCTCAACTTGCAAGTACTCTTTACGATATTTCTCGATGAAACGTAATGTATCAGCCTTGTCACCTTCGTTGCCTTCAAGCTCAAGAGAGTTGAAACGACGGTACAGTGGAGTCTCATCCGGTTCGATAGCGAATGCGGATGTTCTGGATTCTTTCAATACTTGAGATTTCAATGTAGCAGAGCCATCATAGTCAGATACACCAGCCTTGTTGTCATCTGAAATTGAATAATGTACATCGTTTACATCTTTAGTGTCTTTTTCAGTAGACAAGATCGCATAATAACACTTACCCGTTTCTTTGATCTCATTATTCTCCTTGAAGAAGAACGGAGTAACCTCCTCATTTTCGCCTGTAGTCCGATAATCGTTATGAGTAGGTACATTGAACTTATCCTCTTTATTGATAGCTAAGCCAATACCATTTAATTTCACTACATAAGCCGTTCTATAAAGTTGTTTCAAGCCTTTGATACGATCTTGATGTTCTTTCTCTACCTTGAAACCAAACTTCTCTACCGCATATACAGAGCTGTTTGCACTTCTCTTAGCAGTATCTACATTAAAGGCAGATACACCAACATTAACTGTCAAAGTTGAGTCTTTAGAAGACTTAGCGATGTATTTATCCGTCGCATACGGATGCCAGTAATTAAATGTATATTTATTAACCTTCAACTCATCGTTCGTTAAGTTCTTATAACCTAACAAAGAATCAGATACAGCCTCGGCCGGAACCTCTACAAAACGTAAGTCACTCTTCGCTGCTACTGTAAATTTAGAAGAAACACCATCTTGTGTTAATTCTACATTGCTTTTTGTATATACATATTCCGTATCAGCATTCTTATACAAACTAAATGTTCCTTTCGCATCCTCAAACTCACGGTTAGTAGCTGTTACTGAAGACAGATTATTCTGATCTTTAGCGTTTGTCTTCAAAACAACCCATTGATAGGCTGGCATATGAGCTACATTTTGCTCATCAGCATTCACGGTAGTCCAACGAATCACGCCATTCTCATAGATCGGAGAAGCTAAGTACTCACCCTTCTTGTTCATGATGTAGTAAACACCATCCTTAACAGAGGTCTTTGATTGATCAGCCTCGCAACCACCATAACCTAATTTGATGGTTGTATTCTGTTTGGAATAATCAACGGTCAAGATACGAGTCTCATCCTTGATCAAATCTTGCAAAGACACACGCCAGTTATTTCTTTGGTTGTCTGTCTTTTGATAAATCTCTTTCCAATATTTTACCTTATCATCATCACCTCTCCAAGTGATCTTTTTTACATAGATCTTCAATTCATCTTTGCTAGGAGAATAAACAAATAAGAACTTATGTTGATCTTGTAAATCCCCTAAGCGATCAATAGCCTCTTGTGTTTTGCTAGGACCAGTCCAGCCATAAGCCAAGAACTTGGCACCGGTCTCATTTGTATAAGCTGTATCGACCTTCAAATAAGTGTCCTTATTATCATCGTTCTTACGTGTCACATAAAGCCATTCGCCATTTGTCAAAGTCGCAGTACTGCTAGCATTCACATCGTAATACTTGTTATCACCTGTAGATTCAGCGATAAATTCCTTCTCGTTGAACGGATTCTTTAAGCTGGTACCCTTAACATCCGGAGAGAAATTCAATTTAACACCCGCATCAGCATCCTGCAAATCGAAAATCTTATTCAATTGATCCGCATCTAATACGATATCTTCTGCTTGATACAAAGTAAAGCCAGAGAACGTATTCTTCGCTTCAGTTGAAAGGTTTGAAAGATCTGTAACGTCTGTAGCAGCTGTAGGATCTACCTTTACATCATTCAAGGCATATTTAGCGACCTTGATAGTTCCGTTATCGTTCAACAAACCAATAACAGAGTCTGTGCTAAAGTGAGAATACAAAGGAACATTCTTCTCCAACTTATTCAATACAGAAGAAAAGGCCCAACCAGAGATCTCACCACCGATTATAGGCTTCCACCAATAGCCCTTCTTACCATCCGCACTTTTCAGATCATCACCCATAGCGATATCCAACATCATGCCAGTACCCTTGTTCATGAAATCGAATTTTACCGCTTGACCTTGACTATACGGCTGAGTAGTCACACACCATAACGTATTTTTCAAAACGAAATCCTTATCATTGGCACTCATTGCGACCAATGAATATTCGCCATTCACTTCCTTCATCATCAAGATCTGATCATTCGCATCTCTCAATTGATAAAGACCGCCCTTGGTATCTTTGTCATACGTAGGCAAAGCTTGTGCACTTTTGTTAATGTTAAGAGCCACTCCGTCCTTAACATCAGCAAGATTCTGCGCATTAGCAGATACCGCAGCAACAAGCGCAGCACCTGCCAAAAGAGTAGAAAACTTTTTGTTCATAATAAATAAATTAATATTAATACTAGTGTTTATTAAGATAATCAACCTGTTAGACTAATTGAAAATCGTCGTTTGCTATTAAAAACGACTAGTCTAAACGATCGTCTAAATCTTGCGTTTTTTGAGCGTCGAAACGGGAGGTTCGTTGAAGGAATCGCTTGTTTCGTGAAGGATAACCTATCCTATTGATAAGAAAGAGAATAAGCGATAAAAAAATCGTCTGGAAGGGTTGCAAGTATCGAAGAAACGCGTACCTTTGCAAATGACTAAAAGAATCGATCGTTTAAACTAGTCGTTTCATCTAATGAAAAATATTTACTAATCATACAAACTTTACTCTTCTATACTAATGTATGCACGTACATTTTATATCTATATCAAAATATAGCACTTTGACATTTTGTATTCTTAACTCCCGGAGAATCGACTTTTTCAAGCTCACCCGATAAATAGTGAGGATAATCTCGCAATGTACTTTTATCTACACTTTAATTTGTTTATCACACGTTTCACGTCGGCCAACTTGCTTTATGTCAGTGATATGTTGTGAAGGATGTGAAAGGGAGCGCAGAGATGCCTACGAAGAGTTGTTACCGTTGAGCCTTTCTATTTAATACAAACATTATCGGCTGTCGCTTGCTCTATCTGCCCATGAAATCGTTTCACGGTTGTGATACAATCTTTTCACCTATGCGAAATAATCAGATCATGTAGTGCCTGGCCATACTATCCCTTGGTGGAATATACATTCAGGAAAATTATCCCCACGATTTATCGGCTGATCCGGTATTTGAAGTAGTTACATTATGCCTCTCAAAAAACACGTACGAGTTTTTCGAAAAACATGTACGTGTTTCCGAAAAAACTCGTACGTGTTTTCTTAAAAGCTAAAACGATGCCTATCCTATTAAAAAAGTAGTATCTTTACAACCGGAAGACAGGATGCCCCGTCTCATTATACTATTATTCATTATTAATCACTAAAACCTATAAACACTATGGGAAAATTTATCAATCCCTTCACCGATTTCGGCTTCAAGCACATATTCGGTAGGGAAATGGACAAGGACATACTAATCGAGTTCCTGAACGACCTCCTCGAAGGGGAGCATACGATCATGGACTTGAGGATCATGAACAATGAGCGATTGCCCGAGACAGAGCAAGGAAGGAAAGTCATCTTTGACATTCATTGCGAGACCGACAAGGGCGAACGGATCATAATCGAGATGCAGAACAGGGAACAGCCCCACTTCAAGGACAGGGCCTTGTATTACCTCTCGCACTCGGTGGTGGAACAGGGGATAAAGGGAACATGGGACTATGAGCTGGCGGCCGTGTACGGTGTTTTTTTCTTGAACTTCACGCTAGACGAGGAGAACAGGCCAAACAATAACAGGAACGAAGGAAAGTTCCGAAGGGACATCGTGCTGGCGGACCGAGAGAACGGACAGGTATTCAACCCCAAGTTCCGCCAGATCTATATTGAGCTTCCCCGATTCAACAAAGAGGAGGAAGAATGCGAGACCGATTTTGAACGTTGGATTTATGTACTAAAGCATATGGACACATTAGACAGAATGCCATTCAAGGCACGCAAGGCCATATTCGAGCGGTTGGAACGCATCGGATCCATGGCGAACCTCACCCCCAAACAACGGGCGCAGTACGAGGCGGAGTGGAAGATGTATAATGATTATTATAACACCTTGGACTTCGCCGTTGAGAAAGGCATGAAAAAAGGGATGGAAGAAGGCATGGAAAAAGGATTGCAAAAAGGATTGGAGGAAGGGCTACAGAAAGGTTTGCAAAAAGGAAAAGCAGAAGGACGACAGGAAGAGAAACACTCCATAGCACTTAATCTTAAGAAATTAGGAGTTAGTATAGAGCAAATCGCCTTTGCCACCGGCCTCTCCATAGAAGAAATAGAGAAACTATAATAATCTGAGACCTTTCGCTTGATCAACAACTGATTAGGCGAAAGGACAACTCCCATCCCTCACACCCCAACCATTGTTCGCAAATTATTGTTACCTTTGTACGACAACTATAAGGATAAAACGATATGACAAACGAGAGACCGTTGATTCTGATCACGAATGATGATGGCGTATGGGCCAAAGGTATTAACGAATTGATTGAGTGCCTGAAAGATCTAGGCGATTTGGTGGTATTCGCTCCCGATGGACCTCGTTCCGGGATGGGTAGTGCCATTACATCTTTAGTTCCTATCAAGTATACCTTGTTGAAAAAGGAGGAAGGACTTACCATCTATAGTTGCACCGGGACACCGGTTGATTGCGTTAAATTAGCGATTAATGAGGTTTTGGAGCGCAAGCCCGATCTGTTAGTCTCCGGTATCAACCACGGGGGGAATATGGCTATCTGCGTAAATTATTCCGGAACGATGGGTGCCACCGCCGAAGGCTGTATTTTCAACGTCCCTTCCATGGGTGTATCCTTACTGGACCATGCGGCCGATGCCGACTTCTCCGAATGCTGCCGTCTTGGACGTATGCTGGCACGCCGGGTATTAAAAGAAGGCTTACCGCACGGAACCTACTTAAACCTCAACGTGCCGAAGCTACCGCAAGTGAAAGGATTGAAAGTTTGTCGCCAAGCTGACGGTCGTTGGGTACGTGAATTCAAGCGTTCCGAGAACGCCAGCGGAGAGCCCGTATTCTGGTTGACAGGAGCTTTCGAAAGCGCCAAACCCATCCACCCGGACAATGATATGCTTGCGCTGGACAGCGGATACGCCTCCCTAGTCCCCTGCAAGATCGACGTTACGGACTACAACTTCATGGCCACCCTAAACAACTGGATCCTTTAATTTTCAATTCTCAATTTTCAATTCATGAAGTATTACCTGATAGCCGGAGAAGCCTCCGGAGACCTGCACGCCTCGAATTTGATGGCAGCCTTGAAAGAGAATGACCCGAAGGCCGAGTTCCGCTTTCTGGGCGGCGATCTGATGAGAGCCGTCGGAGGAACCCTTGTCAAACATTACCGGGAAATGGCGTTCATGGGCTTTATCCCGGTATTGCTGAACTTGCGCACCATCTTAAATAACATGAAGACGTGCCAAGAGGATATCCGCCGCTATCAACCAGATGTCGTCATCTTAATTGACTACCCGGGATTCAACCTGAAGATCGCCAAATATGTGAAAACCCAATTGGGTCTCCCGGTATATTACTATATATCCCCCAAGATATGGGCCTGGAAACAATACCGCATCAGGGACTTCCGGCGTTATGTAGATCGTATGTTCTGCATCCTGCCGTTCGAGACCGAGTTTTTCCGGAAGCTTAATTATTCGGTAGATTACGTAGGAAATCCTTCTGTAGACTCCGTAGCCTATTACAAGGAGCATCAAGCGATCCCCAAAGATACATTTATCAAAGAGGAAGGATTGGCCGACAAGCCTATCCTCGCCTTGCTATCTGGTAGCCGCAAACAAGAGATCAAGGATAATTTACCGACCATGCTGAAAGTAGCCTCCGCATATCCCGACTACCAGCCGGTAATAGCCGGAGCACCAGGCATCGATCCTGCCTACTATCAAGAATACATAGGCTCTTATCCTGCCAAGATCGTGTTCGGTAAAACCTATCCCTTGCTACAACATAGTGCCGCCGCCTTGGTAACCTCCGGCACGGCAACCTTGGAAACCGCCCTGTTCCGGGTTCCGCAAGTCGTTTGCTACTACGTCGTAGCCGGACAGTTGGCCAGCTTTATTTTCAAGCATTTCTTCCATACGAAATACATATCCCTCGTGAACCTGATCGGGGGACGGGAGATCGTACAAGAACTATTCGGAGCCCGCTTCTCCGAATCGCAAATACAAGACGAGCTAGGACGCATCCTACAAGATCCAGCCTATCGAAAACGAATGCTAGACGGATACGACAAGATTATCCATACGCTAGGAATGCCCGGGGCTTCAAAGCGTACGGCACGGCTAATCGTTGAATCCCTTGGTTCTTAACATCTTTTATTAACGTCTTTTGCAGCATTTCACCCCGAACTTACATCTTTCTTCATAGAACGATGAAATGTGAACTTTTTAAGAAACAAAAGGAATGAAGACGTTGAGAGCTTTTTTATTGGTTATCGGGATCGCTTTAGTATCCCTCACCCTACCCTCTTGCTTAGATGACGATAACTCGTATTCTTTAGGTGATATCTGGATAGCGGTCGCTACCGTAGTACCGGAAGGCAATAACGTATATTACTTACGGCTGGATGACGGTGATAAGCTATGGCCCGCCGCCACCAACTATCCGAACTATCAGCCGAAGCCTAACCAACGTGCCTTGGTTAACTTCACGATATTGGCGGATTCCACCCAAAGTAACCTAGGAGGTTTCTCCCACTATATCAAGGTGAATGCGATCCATAACATCCTTACGAAATCCATCGCTAAGAACGAGGGAGCGGCTAATGATTCTATCTATGGTACGGACCCGGTAAGTATTTATAACAATAATATGTGGATCGGAGACGGATATTTGAATATCTATTTCGAGACACTCTGGGGAGGCAAGACCGCCCACTTTATCAACCTGATCCAACCGGATGCCGAGAATGATCCTTATACGCTGGAGTTTAGGCATAACGCTTACGATGATCCCCAATATACGATCGGGGCCGGACGTGTGGCGTTCAATTTGTCTTCCTTGCCGGATACCAAAGGAGAGACGGTCGATCTTGTCGTAAACTATTGGACTTCCGAAGGGAAACAGGCTTATAAATTAAAATATAATTCGGATAAGACCAAAATGGAGGATACTTCGCAAGGCTATACGAACGATAGTATCTCCAATATAACAGACATGAAATAAACCTTCCCACATAACTTTTATTTTTATCATTTAGTTCAGGAGGAGAGGCGTCGAGATGATGCCTTTCTTTTTTTTGTATTTTTACGCTACAAGATGCAACGGTCAAGGCATCACTCTCGTTTATATAAACAAATGGACAAAGTAACCGAACATCTGATCGAGGGTTGCCGCCGGGGAGACCGGAGCTCGCAACTGAAGTTGTACAAACAATACGCACAGCGATTGTATATAGCCTGCTCGCGTATCGTAGGCAACTCATCCGAGGCGGAAGAAGCCATGCAGGACTCGTTCCTCAAGATCTTCACACGCTTGGACCAATATCATGACGGGCAATGCTTTGAGGCATGGATGCATCGCATCGCCATCCATACGGCCATCGATTATGTACGCCGCCAAGCACCGGACCAAGAGGAGCTTTCCGACAATCTGGCCGAACCGGAAACGGACGGACCGGACGAGGAAGAAATCCAATATTCCGTGGCACAGATAAAGGAAGCTACCAAGAAGTTGCCGGCAGGCTACCGCATAATCCTCTCGCTTTACCTCTTTGAGGGATATGATATGGAAGAGATCGCCTCTATCCTGAAAATCCAACCGCCAAGTGTCCGTAGCCAGTACCTACGCGCTAAGCGGAAATTGTTAGACATTATAGCAGCCAATTAAACATGGATAAACTAAAGAATTTCATAGACGCAAACCGTGACGCATTCGAGGAAGATGAGATGCTTCCCGAAGGTCACTTCGAACGTTTCGAGCAGAAACTGCCGAAGCCACGGAAAAACCGTGCGGCCCTATACAACCTATCGGCCTTTGCCATAGCTGCCTCTATCGCTTTGTTGCTCTTATTCCGCTTGCCGGGAGGGACCGGTCTGCCGGAACCCGCGCAAAAGACCACGGCCCAGACCTGCGAGGCCCAAGAAGAGATCGAGGAACTACGTCTATATTACAATATGCAAATGAACGACGTATTGACGCAGATGAAGAAGTTGTATAAACAGGACCGGACACCGGGAGCGGAAGAGTTATTGCAAGAGAGCAAACGGATCCTCACGGATAATTATATGTTCGAGGAAACGATACTCCCTACCTTGCCTTGTTCCAACGACGGTCTCTTCGCCATGACCCAGCATTACAGCAATAGCTTGGAGGGCCTCACGCTGATGCTTAAGCAAATGGAACAAGTCACGGATAACCAGAAATAGTAATAACAATTAATACATATCAATCATGAACACGACACACGTAAAATTGAGTCCCGCCGTATTGCTGACTTTCGTATTGCTGCTATGCAATCTATCGGCAATAGCTAGGCCACAAGAGAAGATCAAGAAAAAAGAGATATCCCAATCCTACAGCGTAAGCGCCGGTGATCGTCTCCAAGTAGAAAATCGTTATGGAAACATCACCGTTACCCACTGGAATCAGAATACGGTAGCTATACGGGTTGAGGTAGAATGTAAGGCTCGCAGCGAGGAACGTGCTCAAGAGAACTTGGACCGTATCCAAATCGAGACCAAGAAGATAGGTGGTATTGTCTCAGCGGTCACTACGATAAAGAAGGAGATGAATAGCAATTCAAATAATGAGTCCATGACGATCAATTATTATATCCAGATGCCTCCTAAGCTCGCCGCAGACTTGAACCAGAAATATGGAAATATCAACTTGCCAAGCGATAATAACGGCAACATGGATATCCATGTAAAATACGGCAACCTGAATGCGGGTAATTTCACAGCCAACGCAATGATAGAGGCCAAATATGGTAACATCGAGGTAGGAAATCTGCAGGACGCCCAACTGGATCTGGGCTACGTAGGAACCGCCAAGATTCGCAACGCTAAAGATTTAACGATAGACAGCAAATATTCCAATCTGGATATACAGGATATACAATCTTTACGCATGGAGATTAAATATGGTAATCTCACCATTGAAAGCGTAAGCAGACTAGACATGGAGATTAAGTACAGCGACGCTAAAATTGGGACCCTTAAAGATGCCTTGAATGTAAGTAGCCTTAGCTATAGTAACTTAAAGATACGAAACTTGTCTCCCTCTTTCTCGAAGGTGAACGTAGAATCTCATTATGGGAATTTAGAGGTAGCGCTTCCCGCAAAAACTTCTTTCCGGATAGTAGCGGAGAACATGAAGTATTCAAGCTGCGACGTGAACGGTTTCAATATCACCCGCAAGCATTTTGACGATGAGGATCGTGACAAGAATTACACCTATGAGATTAATGGTGGAAAGCAACCGACGATTCACTTCGAAGGAAATCGATATGGAAATCTAAAAGTCAAGGCCAATTAATCGGTTGTAGAGACGGGGCATGCCCCGTCTCTACAACCGGATATTTTTATTTTGAGGTGTTTTGCCGGCGTATCTCTTCTCTCTTCAACCAGTTATCGAGTTGTGTAAACAGGAAGAAACAAGAGATCCCGGAAGCAATCGTTAAAACAATCGGGAAATAGGCTCGCAAAGAGCCTAAAACCGTTTCCGCCCCGCCCGGAGAAAGCTTAACCAAATACAAGATGCCTACTAACACAAGCATATAAGCGACAAATATGCTAAAAATGCCTACAGGTGTAAATCGTTTCTTGATATAGTACTTATATACCCGCTTCTTCTCTTGTATAATCAATGCCATAATACGGGAGTTTAATGAGGCCGAAGGTTGTTCCGCCGTCCCTCGCATCAACTTACGTGTCAAATGATCAATATCTTTCTCATTCATATTCATAACAAATCAGCTGTCTCTAATTTCATTTTATCTTGCAACACTTCATAAAACCGTTTCCGCCCACGGAATAGTTTTACTTTCACATTAGAAGCGCTCAATTCAGTGATCTGACAGATCTCTTCCACCGAGCATTCCTCCAAATAATAAAGAGTAAGCAACAAGGCCTCATCAGCCGGAAGCTTTTTCAGCGTACGTGCGATCATCTCTTTCCGGTCCTCACGCTCTAATAAAGCCGTAGCCGATTCAACCTCGTCATTCGAAAGGTCTACAGGGCCCGCCTCCTCATAACTCACGAACATACGCTGTTGTCTCAAGGCCGTCAACGCCGTACGATACACGATCCTATAAAACCATGTTGAGAACTTACTATCGAAATGAAAATCGGAAAGAGCACGATACATCTTCACGAACGCATCCTGTACGGCCTCTTCTGCCTCCTCGCGATTTTCCAAGATACGAAGAGCGATGGTATAAGCCATCTTCTCATACTTCGCGACAAGGCAGGAGAAACTTTGCGTGTCCCCTGCCAAAATACGTTCTATCCACTTTCGCTCATCCATTCGGTATCGTTTATTCTTCCAGACGCATTTTCTTCTCGTCCTCCAATCTCTCCTTCTCCATTAAAGAACGGGAAAGAAAGAAATAAATTATAAAAGCTACTCCACCGAACATAATCGTAATAGCCGGAACTAACAAAAAGAACCAATCGCTATCGTAAGTGAAAGCAGAGTCGAGCATCATACCGACAATCACACCCAATGACAAACCGATCATAAAAATACCGTTACGCAGGGTATTATAACGATTAGGCCTTCTCTCGGGGCGCATAGCCTCTTCCAGCACAATTCCTTTCTCGATCATCGCCATCTTTTCCTCATGCTTACTTTTAATGGTCATGTAACTAGCGATAATACCTAACAATACCGGCATACCTACCGCACAAATAACACCTAAAATAGGAATCCACAACTCGTTCATATCTTTTATTCTTTAAAGGTTTAATAAATTATTCGCTTTTATCAATAAGACATGAGTAATCACAAATCGGTTACAAAAAAGAGAAGAAATTTTATACATGCACAAATAAAAGAAGCGAACTCCATCCATTTATGAAGTTCGCTTCTTGGGAAAGTTATTTATCGTCTTTTTAGATACTTACGCAAGTTCACCTCTTACAATCTCTTCTTTGTCCTTATCCCAGTACATCGTACGTCCTTCCAGATAAGCACGCGTACCCATGTGGGCAGTCATAGCTTCTTGGAAAGCAGCGTCGATATTACAGCTAGGAGTCTTGCCTTGACGGATACATTCCAGCCACTCACGGATATGCAAGTGAGTCGTATCATAACGTTTACCATTTACATACGTATACAGCAAACCACGTTTAGCGAAATACAACTCCGTAGGAGATGTAACGGAATCCGAGCTATTTTGTCCCGGTACATAGGTATAGAACGGAGTATCTGTAGGAATAATACCTTCCTTGATCTTATCCGCATAACGAGTGGAATCTTGGTCAACCGTAATAGCCAAGATATTGGAAACCTCCATAGAAGCATCATGCCCCATGAACACCTTGCCACGGTTACGGCTACTTGCCAATGTAGCGCTATACAACATCGTCAAGTCACGATCCGGCCACTCGAAAGTAGTCTGCAATACATCAGGTACCGTACGTCCGTCCTTGAAGAAATAAACACCGCCGGATGAAGTAGCGGAATGAGGTATACCCACATGCATGATCTGGTTGACAGCGTCATACTCATGTGTCAACAAGTCACCGGAAAGACCTGTACTATAATCCCACCAGCAACGCCAGCGGAAGAAACGTTCCAGACTGAACTTGCTACGCTCGTCCGGACCGATATATCTTTCAAGCTTGTTGGATGTCATATAATCCATATATTCCTTAATACGCTCAGGATCACCCTCGAACTGCTTCCAATCAATCGTATTAGGATTTGAGCCTTCGATAATATCATATACCCAAGCACCATTTGGAGAGTTACGGTTCGTACAAACCTCGATCAAGTTAACAGGGCCTAATAATCCGTTACCGATAATCTCCTCGGCCTTCTGATAACAGTCGGTCTGACGTCCTTGGTGACCTAACTGAAATACAACGCCGGTCTCTTTGATCACTTGGCGAACCATATACGTCTCAGGAACCGTCCATGATAACGGTTTCTCGCAATACACATGCTTTCCGGCACGTGCCGCAGCCATAGCGATCGTGCTATGCCAGTGGTCCGGACCAGCGATAATAACGGCATCCACATCCGGAGCCGTTACCAGCTCTTGATAAGTCCGGTAACGTTTCGGAGCAGGCCCGAACTTACCGCCGCTACCCTCACGATGGATATTGGAACCAGTCAATACAGCGGCCTCACCATATACATCAAATATATCACAAACCGCGGTTATCTCAATATTCAGATCATCTTGCTCCATATATTGCTGATAACGCGTATCCTTCTTATTCAGCTTATTAGCCTCATTCATCTTATCGATCCAAGAAGGCTCAGCGAAACCTGCGGCACGCATCAATTGCTTTCCACGAATACCAAAGCCGACCAAACCGATACGGATTTTCTTGCCATCGCCTTGCGGCTCCAAATAGGAGGCCTGTCTGTTACTTACCTGAAATACATCTGATATGTTACGGCCTCTTAAAGCGTCTTTCCTTTTTTGGTAAACGCCATATGCCAAAGCACCTAAGATAGGCACTGTAGCCAACGTCTTCAATGTGTCCCGACGTCCTTTATCGGGCATTTGCTCCTGAGAAGGAGTATTTTTTGCATCTTCTGTTGCCATGGGTATCAAATAAATTTAAGTTTATGCAATATCGGACACACACGTCCTAACACACGATCGAATCCTATGATTTGTGATGTAGGGAATACGCACATCAAGCCTAAAGCGGCGAACTCCACAAGGTTCTTGTCAATCCATAAATAAGAGCCTTCAAACGGCATCATATAGCTTGCTCCCACGAAAGAAGGGTGGGATAACGTGTACATAGCAAGAAGAATCATACCTCCAACAGAAGATAAACGATACAAACAGCCTAAAGTCAAGCCTAGGCCGATCAATAACAGAGCCCACTCATTCAAGAAGTTGATGGTCGTCATCAAACTGTCGTCTTGAGTCAATTTGATAAAAAATGAAGCAGCGGGACCCTTTGAATCGAGTAGATAGGGTAGAGATGTCCATTTTGGGTTCATGATTTTTACTAGGCCTTCATACATAAAGTGCCAACCTATAAAAAGACGCAGCATCATCAGCCAAGTCATCTGCGCTTTCGTGTAACCTTGTTCTATTTTCATTTCTTGGTCCTAAAAAATTGGTTTAGAAAAAGTCGATTATTAAAAACACAACACCCGAAGCTAAAATCATAGATTTAGGCCTCGGGCGTTATTTATGCTAAAATGTGCTTGATACGATTAATCCAAAACTTTAACAGTAATGTTACGGAACCAAACATCATCCCCGTGGTCTTGAAATCCGATGAAACCTTCTTTGTTAGCGCCACCGCAATTCAACAACAACTCATAAGCCAACGGCCATTTGTCTTTGCTAAATTTGCTGTTATCCAACATTTCTTTCCATTGCGGAGTCCACAAGTGATACTCAACAACAGGTTCATCGCTATTCAAATAGTGAACAACTGTACCCTTATAGCACATGATCTTACCCTTGTTCCACTCACCGAACGGTTTTGCGTTCTGCGGTTTAGCAGGAATCATGTCATACAAAGAAGAAGATTTACGGTTGCCATCCTTACCTAACTTAGCGTCCGGATGGTTCTCGTTATCCAATACTTGGTACTCAGGAGCAGAGATGTAAGAAGGTTGTCCTTCTACCTCTTGAATCATGATGAATACACCAGAGTTAGATCCTTTACCTACTTTCCATTCGAACTCAAGCTCGAAGTTACCCAACTTATGAGCGAAGATCAAGTCCCCACCGTTGGAAGCACCAGCCTCACCAGCACCAGAGCCATTGATTTTGATCGCTCCGTCCTCGATTGTCCAAGCACCCGGAACGTCAGCACGGTCATAACCTCTCCAGCCATTGAATGTCTTACCATCGAAGATCACATATCTACCCTCTTTATCTTTCGGGAAAGTCGTGATATCTACAGTAGGAAGATCTGTCATGAGCTTGTACTCAGGAGCTGCGGCTTCTGTTGTAGTCTCAGCAGCTGCAGGAGCTTCTTCTGTTTTCTTTCCACCACCACAAGATGTAAAATAACACATCATGATAGCAGCACTTGCTAATAATACTGACTTTTTCATTTTATTTATTGAGTTAAAACTATTATCTCGGCATATCTACCAGCTTCCAACCGTCACGATAATTGTGCTTAATCAAACCTGCAGCAAATTCTTGAGCGTTGATAGGATCCGTCCACACTGTCTTAAATTTCGGGTCGCCATCGATAACCTCGAAGGTATCTTTCTGGATAATCTTGATCGTATCATTCGGATCGATATTCGTAAATCTCATGTTAGGACCATCCCACAACAATTCTTTATTCAATCTTTGTAAACGAACAGCCAATACACCCATTACAACCATTTCATTGAACGGACCAGCCTCCAAGAAGTTAGACTTCGTCTGAACACGGCTACCAGCGCTTTCCTTACAAGCACGGATCCAGTCTTGTTCGTGACCACCCTTCATAGCATCTTTCACACGGCGCAATGTTTGAGGAACGTTCGGTTTACGACCAGATAACAACCATGGGTTAACACCGTAGCAACCGCAGATCAATGTATCTTTCGTACCGTGGAAGATACACAATCCACCACCTTCACCCATCAATTCCTTACCTTGAGGGAATCCTTCTGGACGATCCGGCATCATACCACCATCATACCAGTGAACTTCAACCTCCGGCATAGCTACCTTCGGCATATTATCACGAGCCGGGAATACCAACTTAACATGCTGAGCGTTAGGAGCACAGTCTTGTAATAACAATGTAGAAGAACCTTGTACTCTTGTCGGATAGCCTAAATTCAAGCCTTTGAATACCGGATGCAAGATGTGGCAAGCCATATCACCCAACGCACCTGTACCATAATCCCACCATCCGCGCCAGTTCCAAGGATGATATGTCTTATTAAACGGTCTCAATTTAGCAGGACCCGTAAACAAATCCCAATTCAATGTAGAAGGAATCTTATCTACTTTCTCAGGAGCGTTCAAACCTTGCGGCCAAATAGGACGGTTGGTAGCGCATTCTACTTTAGTAACCTCACCAATCTCACCATTCCAAATCCATTCGCAGATCAAATCTACACCTTCAGCCAATGAAGAACCTTGGTTACCCATCTGAGTAGCTACGTCATACTTCTTAGCCAAGTTCGTAAGCAAACGGGACTCATAAACAGAGTGAGTCAACGGTTTCTGAGTGTATACGTGTTTGCCAAGCGTCATAGCGTCAGCCGTGATCATGGCATGAGTATGGTCGGCGGTAGCTACCAACACAGCGTCGATAGATTTACCCATCTCATCATACATCTTACGATAATCCCAGTATTTCTTAGCTTGAGGATGACGGTCGAATACCGGTTTCGCATACTTCCAGTCAATATCACAAAGAGCTACGATATTCTCGGTAGTCTCCATGTTCTTTAAGTTAGCGTTACCCATACCTCCGATACCTACACCGGCAATATTCAATTTATCAGTTGGAGCGATATGACCATGGGTTTTACCTAGGACCGCACTCGGAACAATAGTCAAAGCTGCTGCGGCAGCCGTACCTTTTTGAAGAAAAGATCTTCTAGTAATGTTTGACATAGTAATAATTTTTTATAGATTAGCACTTAACAATGATATTTCATGTGTCTTTACACCTTTACAGGCAACAAATTGTCGCAAATATAGCCAATGCTGTATTATTGACAAGATCAAAAGACCGCTTTCTTATTTAAAATAGTTTTTTTTAACAGACAGGATAGATCTTATTTATAATTTCATAAATATTATCTATAGGATTGGGGGTATTTTATTAACGCAGTTTGGATATATTTGTAAAAACATGAAAACATATTCATATTAACAACTGTTATCTTAAATGAGAACAACTATATGAAAAAAGAATCTGCATTCATACGAATATATCGCTTTTATCTGGAAGGATTCCGGGAGATGAAGCTGGGCAAGACTCTTTGGCTAATCATTCTAGTCAAATTGTTTATCATGTTTTTTATCCTGAGATTATTCTTCTTTCCTAATTATCTCGGGCAATTCGATAGCGATAGTGAGAAGGAGAACCACGTATCGAACGAACTCATACAACGGGCAATAAATCCTTAAAACATTAATAAATATGATTGAAAACATTGACACTTCATTGATCGATTGGTCGAGGGCTCAATTTGCCCTTACTGCCATGTATCATTGGCTCTTCGTGCCACTAACACTAGGACTTGGCGTTATCCAAGCTATTATGGAGACGATTTATTATCGGACAGGTAATGAGGCATGGAAAAAGACCGCCCAATTTTGGATGAAATTATTCGGTATCAATTTCGCTATCGGTGTCGCTACGGGATTGATCCTCGAGTTCGAGTTCGGAACCAACTGGTCTAACTATAGTTGGTTTGTCGGGGATATCTTCGGGGCACCTTTGGCTATCGAGGGAATTCTCGCCTTCTTTATGGAAGCTACCTTTATCGCTGTTATGTTTTTTGGTTGGGACAAGGTTAGCAAACGCTTTCATCTCGCCTCCACTTGGCTGACGATTATCGGTGCTACTCTTTCCGCTCTCTGGATCTTGATCGCTAACGCATGGATGCAATATCCGGTCGGTATGCATTTCAATCCGGATACGGTCCGTAACGAGATGTTCGATTTCTGGGCCGTAGCCTTATCGCCTGTCGCCATTAATAAGTTTTTCCATACGGTATTGTCCGGTTGGATCGTAGGCGCCTTGTTCGTACTAGGAATCAGCTGCTGGTATTTATTAAAGAAACGGAATACCGAATTCGCTTTGTCAAGTATCAAGGTCAGCGCTATATTCGGGTTGGTAGCCTCCATCCTTATTATCTGGACGGGTGATGGCTCCGCTTACCAAGTCGCTCAAAAGCAGCCGATGAAACTAGCCGCCATGGAAGGTCTTTATGAGGGTGGCAACGGAGTAGGACTCGTAGGTATCGGCATCTTAAATCCGGCAAAGACGAGTTATCTGGATAACCAGAACGCATTTATTTTTGACATTAAGTTCCCCAAGCTCCTCTCCTTCTTAGCAGAACGTGACATCAACGCATACGTTCCGGGTATCGTAAACTTGATAGAGGGAGGCTATACGACCAATAAGGGAACGGTAGCGCTCTCCGCCAAAGAAAAAATTGAGAAAGGTAAAGCCGCTATCAAAGCGTTAGCTGATTATCGTAAAGCGGTCAAAGATAAAGATACCGCAGCCGCCGGGCAATACAGGGTAACTTTGGAAGAGAATTTCCCCTATTTCGGATATGGTTATATTAAGGATCCGGCAGAGTTAATCCCGCATGTAGGATTGACATTCTATTCTTTCCGTGTGATGGTGATCCTTGGTTGTTTCTTCATCTTACTATTCATTATTACGTTGATATGGGATAAAAAAGGGAAAATCGCTAATACACGTTGGTTGCAATACGTGGGCCTATGGTCTATACCTTTAGGATATATAGCGGGACAAGCCGGTTGGATCGTAGCGGAGGTAGGACGTCAGCCTTGGGCTATACAGGATATCTTGCCGACCAGCGCTTCGATATCCAAGTTAAACCCGTCCTCGGTACAGACCACTTTCTACCTGTTCCTTATCTTATTTACGATCCTGCTGATCGCAGAGATTGGAATCATGGTTAAGGCCATCAAGAAAGGGCCGGAAGCTGCCGCCCACTAATTTTCAATTTTCAAATATCAATTCTTAATTAGAAAGTCCTATGGATAGTACATATATATTGTTACAACATTACTGGTGGTTTCTGGTATCTCTACTGGGAGCGCTATTAGTATTCCTTCTTTTTGTACAAGGAGGCCAATCTCTACTCTTCACTATCGGCAAGACGGAGATACAGCAAAAAATGTTATTGAACTCGACCGGGCGTAAGTGGGAGTTTACTTTCACTACGTTGGTCACTTTCGGAGGTGCTTTCTTCGCCTCTTTCCCTTTATTTTATTCCACAAGCTTCGGCGGAGCCTATTGGGTATGGATGCTGATCTTACTTTGCTTCGTGATACAAGCTGTATCTTACGAGTATCAAGCGAAAAAAGGCAACTTACTCGGGAAAAAGACGTATCAAGTATTTCTTATGATCAATGGTATAGCAGGTCCGATCTTACTCGGAACCGCTGTAGCGACCTTCTTTAACGGCGCCGAATTTATTGTTAACAAAGAACAGTTGACTGATGTAGCCATGCCCGTCATTTCCACGTGGGCCAATCCTTGGCATGGATTAGAGGCGGCTTTGGTATTTTGGAATTTGTGCCTAGGACTGGCAGTTTTCTTCTTGGCACGAGCTCTGGCCCTACTCTATTTTATCAACAATATCGATGATCCGGAGATTGTCGCTAAAAGCCGGAAACAATTGATACCGGAGACAATCTTGTTCCTCGTCTTTTTCTTGACATTCTTGATCCGTTTATTGTTGGTGGACGGTTTTGCCGTAAATCCGGATACCGGAGAAGTATTTATGCAACCGTATAAGTATTTTATGAACCTGATCGAGATGCCAATCGTGTTAGCCGTATTATTGATTGGCGTGGTTGGCGTGCTATTCGGCATAGGGAAAACGATATTCTCGAAGACTTGGAGAAAAGGCATCTGGTTCGCGGGAGCAGGGACTGTCTTGACCGTATTAGCTTTATTACTTTGCGCAGGATGGAATAATACGGCTTACTACCCATCTTTGGCGGATCTACAAAGTTCATTGACGATCCAGAATAGTTGCTCAAGCCCATTCACGTTGAAAGTAATGAGCTATGTATCTATTCTCGTTCCATTCGTATTAGCCTACATTTTCTATGCTTGGAGAGCGCTTGATCTACATAAGATCAATAGTAAGGAAATGCAAGAAGGAGGTCATACCTATTAAATAATGTGCAAATTAAATAATATGCCAATGTGCCAATATGTCAATGTGCCAGTGAGAATGCAAGTGATAGTATCTTAATTGACACATTAGCATATTGGCATATTGCTACATTGGCACATTAATTTATTGCCTTTGGAAGTCCGCCTCTTTTGTCCACTTAGGCATCTCATCATTGTTGGCGATAACTAAACCGATACTAAACATTAAGTTCATATCTTCCATAGCCCCATCAAAATCCCACCAAGATTCATCATACTCATCATTCGGTTGGTGATACCGGTAAACTTTCGGTTTAGCCTCATGGCGTGCTTTATCCACGTAATCCTTACCGCCACCAACTAAAATCGTAGGTACGCCTTTTTTCACGAAATTAAAATGATCGGAACGGAAATAACCACCCGCAGGATCTTCGGTGATAACCTTCACGGTCCGCCCTTGTGCCGAGGCCATAGCGATCACCAAGGCATCTGTATCCGTCTTGCCCGCTGCCCGGAGAGAAACATCATGGGTACGCTCACGCGGAGCAGTGCCGTCAAAATTCAAGTTAATAGCTGTTTTAGATAACGGGAACAAAGGATGCTCACAATAGTACTGAGAACCTAATAAGCCACATTCCTCGGAAGTCACCGCCACGAATACGATAGAGCGACGAGGACGAACAGGCAATGATTGATATTTCTTAGCTAATAGCATTAAGGTAGCCACACCCGAAGCATTATCACTAGCGCCATTATAGATACTATCCCCATCTATCGGAGTACCGATCCCAAAATGATCCCAATGAGCGGTAAAAACCAAGTATTCATCTTTCAAGTCCGTGCCCGGTAAAACAGCCGCCACATTATGAGACTCGCCTACGGTCATCTTTACATTTAATATAACCTTACTCTTCGCCTTCATCGTAAAACTCTTGAAACCCGGTTTCTTCGCCGCGGCAATCGTCTCATCAAAATTCAATCCGCTAAGGGCGAACATTTTCTTGCAAGCCTCCTCCGAGAGCCATCCCTTCATGCCCAAAGCTTCCGCATTCATTGTCTCCGAGCAAAGAGCGATATTTGTCTGCACGTGAGAAGCCTGACAGACCTTCCAACCATACGAAGCGGCCGCCTCGTTATGAAGAACCAATAAACCTGCGGCACCTTGGCGTTGCGCCTCCTCGAACTTATAAGTCCAACGACCATAATAGGTCATGTTCTTTCCGCGAAACAAAGACGCGTCATAAAAACCGGGATCATTCACCATAGCGATAACGATTTTCCCCTTCACGTCTACATTCGCATAATCGTTCCATCCATATTCCGGCGCATTAATACCAAACCCACAGAACACATAATCCGTAGTAGGGATAACTACCTTTTCAGTCCCCCGGTTCGTCCAAACGACAATATCATCCGAGAACTTCAAATCCATAGAGCCTTTCGCGCATTTCACAGTGATCTTATCCTTTACCGGACGGGTAAAAGTAGATATTTCCTTCACCGGCTGGAAATAACTATCGCCATTAGCAGGCTGAAGACCTAGTTTCTTAAATTCATCAGCGATGTAATGGATTGTTTTCGTCTCATACTCGGTCAAAGGCTTACGCCCTCCGAACTCATCCGAGCCTAAAGTCTTTATCCGTTCCTTGAAAAAAGCCAAATCTTCCTCATAACTCTGGGCCATAACAGATACGCCCATAGCGAGCATCAGAAGAAAAACAGAGATAAAATTCTTGTTCATAATCGTAGATTGTTAAATGACATAATTTATTAGATATAGGTATTTAGATTTCAAATTAACAATAAAAAAAGGAAACGGCGAAGCTCACGCTTGGCCGTTTCTACATTTAACCGTTTTAAACAAAAAGAAAAAGTTAGTTAAGGCTTAGAAAAAAATATCTTAAGTCTATTTACCGACTGTATATTCGCTTTCCCGAAGGACAGCAAACAAATATATGGAATCCACCTCATCCTGCATACATTACACTTTGTTTTTTTGTTATTTTTCACAGAACAGAAATGCTTTTGTATTATCTTTGCACTCAATTATTCCCATAGACAACAAATGGCCGATTTTGATATAAACATATTGGGATGCGGTTCCGCATTGCCCACGACACGCCATCTGGCGACTTCTCAAATAGTAGATTTACGAGATAAACTATACATGATCGACTGCGGGGAAGGCACGCAAGTGCAAATGCGTCGTATGCGTATAAAATTCAGCCGTTTAAATCATATCTTCATCTCCCACCTACACGGAGATCATTGCTTCGGGCTACCGGGATTGATCTCTACATTAGGTATGCTGGGACGTAATGGAGAACTTGTTATTCATGGGCCGAAAGAGATCGAGAGCTATATGCGTCCGGTACTTGATATCTTTTGCAAAGGGTTGCCTTATGAGATCCGTTTTAACTTAATCGACCCGACAACTCATTCGTTGGTTATGGAAGATCGCTCCTTAAGCGTTTATTCCATTCCGTTAAAGCACCGGATACCCTGTTGTGGCTATTTGTTCGCCGAGAAAGCCAAAGAAGCGCATATCATCCGGGAGATGACGGATTTCTATCAAGTTCCCGTCCGTATGATGCAAGAGATCAAAAGGGGCGCTGATTTCGTCACCCCGGAAGGAGAGGTAATCCCGAATGCCCGCTTAACCCGCCCTGCCGTCGCTCCCAAACGGTATGCTTATTGCTCGGATACAGCTTTTCACCCATCTATAATCCCCATCATTGAAGGGGTGGATTTATTATACCACGAGGCGACTTTCGCTGAATGTGACGCCGCACGTGCGAAAGAGACCTTCCACTCTACCGCCCGCCAAGCGGCCGAGATTGCTTATAAAGCCCAAGTGAAGCGATTGGTTATCGGTCATTACTCGGCTCGTTACGAGGATATGGCACCGTTAAAGAAAGAAGCAGACAAGATATTTCCCGGCACGATCTTAGGAGAGGAAGGTATGAGGCTTAGCGTATAATCATACATCCGTTTTACGAAATAAAGCTAATTACTTTCTAATATGCAGAAAACTTTCTACATTTGTACGAATTTAGGGACAAGTAAATGAAGCTTATACATATCATCGCTTTGGCACTTGCATTCTCCGCAAGTTATCCGGTTTACGCGCAAGCTAATAAATCGGGAGTCAAGACATTTGCTTCTAGGCAAGAAGATCCCTCTCCTATCGAAATCACGGCCTACGAGAATCGCATCAAGGTAGAGAACGCTCCTGTCGGGAGTATCTTGGAAATCTACAGTGTCGTAGGCATCAAGGTGAAAGAAATCGAAGTCAAGCAGTCCACCGCCGAATATGTCGTAGATATCGCAAAGGGATATTATATCATCCGCATTGGCGATACGGTACGCAAGGTGGCGATACGGTAAATAAAAGCCCCATAGGATAATCCTACGGGGCTTGTTTTTTGATCCGCTTTCTCTTCTCACGAGGATACCTGCGGAAGAACTTTTAATTACTTTAGTATTAATATGCCACGTGTTCACCCGTCACGGGATACTTCTTTATTGCGGCATAGTTATTTAATTATATATCACATAAAGGCGGGTCTCCCCGCCTCTATTCGTTTAGTCCATCGGTTAGTCTTATTTTACGACTACCTTAACAGCCTCTTCACCATCAACAGCTACAGCTACGATACCAGCCGGTACAGCGATTGTAGCGTTGTCAGAAGTAAGAACTGTCTCAGCGACAACCTTACCTAAGATGTTAGTGATAACTACAGACTTGCCAGCTGCGCCTTGAACAGTTACAGTACCATTACCAGCGATTACAGATACTCCTTCAACGTTAGCGTCATCGATAGATGTCACAAATTCATCATCTTTCGTCATACGATCCACATTGAATACCAATGCACCATCACCACCAGTCTTAGCAGCATTGAAAGAAGAAGAACGATCAGTCAATACCAAACAACCATTGTGCATCTTCAACCATGCGGTTCCAGAAATCGGAGCGATAGCTTGCTCTGCAGCTCCGCCGATAACTGTTCTATAATATTCATGGATATTATTATCGGTATCATCACCATAAACATTAGACTCAAACAAGAATGAGTTATTTGTTCCTTCTTCAGTTACATTCGCTACATTATCAGGATTGATATAACGGAATGACCAAGTTACATTCTTGTGATTATCACCAACCAAATCCACGATGAAGTTTTCAAGCTTAGCTTTCTTATAGTTAGCGATGATCGTAGCTGTATCTAACTTAGACGGATCCATATTCTCGAATCCATTCGTCAATACGAACAAACTGTCGCCTGCATGGATAGCTTTAACAAAGCCTACGCGAGTATATGCGCTATTTGAACTTGTATTTGTAGTAAACATATAAGGATTAGCAACAACCTTTCTGTCGATCAAAGCTTGTGCTGAGTCAGAGAAGTTAACCAAATACTTACCATAAGCGAAACCTGCATGACCTTGAGTAGCATGAGAACAATGTGCTGCATCTACTTGATTTCCGGCGTTATCATAGTGATTGTGCTCATATGTACAAGGAATACCCGGAGTACCTTCTTGATCATTACGAGCAACAGAGATCAAATATTGCGGTTTGATATTACCTAATCCACGATTTACCCAAGCAGTATCCACATGGAAGAACAACTTGCCATCAGCCTTATCCTTATTCCAGATACCTGCGTAATCAACATCTTCAGCAGTCAAATTCTTGTTCCACTCATCCATCAAGTACTCGTTACGAATGCTCTCAACAAATGCCAAGCTATCCGGAGCATCAGCTGCGCTTTCACCTAAAGAAACATTGTTGAAGCGACGATATAATGGGGAATCATCCATAGCTACAGCAAATGCAGATGTACGGATCTCGGAATAGAACTTATCGTTCAAGATACCCTGTGTCAAATCCAATGTATTATCATCAACAGATGCCTTAACTGATGCATAATCAGAAGATTCGTATGTTGTAACAGAACCTATCTTCTCTATTTCGAAGTTATCGTTACTAGAGTTCCATTTATAAAGATAAGCATCAAAAGATCCATCAGCGATCACTTGACCACCATCTTTATCATTCGCTCTATAATAATAATAAGTCGTTCCTAACGCTGGATCTGTAGAAGTATAAGAATAACCATAATAAGAATTTCCTCGGCGAGTCGCATAATCATCATTAGTACTTGCAACTTCAGCGAAACAAGCCTCCACTAACGCATAATAATCAACACCGTCCTTGCAGTTATTCTCTTTCAAGAAATATGCGGTAGGATTGCTCTTCATCATATATTTATCCTTAGTTGAGTCAAAAGATAAATAACGTCCCTTACCATCTGTAATATAGTAAGCATTTCTTACCAAACCATCCTCATAACCATACTTGTCATCTTTAACAACTAACTCTAAACGGAAATTTGTTTTAGCACCATTCTCATCTACACGTACGATAGAGTCTTTATCAGAAGGAGTATTCAAATACTTATTCTCAGCCAAGCCATGCAAATAATTGAACAGATAAGTCTGAACCTTCGCTTCATTCTCTGTTACATATTTGTAACCCAACTTAGTATCCTTCACTAACTCATCAGCAACCTTTACAAAGCTTACCGTATCCTTATCTCCATTATGGAAATAAAAAGCTTGATCCGCTTGCCCACTAACAGCGAATAATTGTACATCAGAAGGAACATTCCAATGTGTTTGATCATCAAACTCACGGTTTGTAATTGAGATCGGAGCGATTGAAGATGTACCTTTCTTTTTCACAACCCACTGAGCTGCCGGCATATGATTGAAATCTTGATTACGAGCTTGAGCCGCCCAACCAAAATTACCAGCTAGATTAGCGATAGCATAAGCATCATTCTGTTTTGGAAGATGGCCACCTGTAGATTTATATTGAATCAAATATACACCATCAGGTAAAGTCGTCAATGTCAAGCTACTATAATCGGCAGATGTTTTGATCGTGATATTCTGAGAAGCCGGAGCATTACCATTAGTACCTTCTGTCTTATCTGTATTTACAGTCAAAACGTTCGTACCATCAAGCTTAGCCATGTAGATATACTTGTTTTGTCTCGTCGCTACATCACTACCTGTCCAAGTAGAATTGTTATTGTTCTTAACATATTCCTTGAAATCATCAGCAGACAGGTTTAACTGACTCGCCGTAAGTTGGTCAACAACCTTCTCTACTTGAACATACAATTTATCATCCTTTACATTATAAGTAAATTTGAAATTGTAAGAACCTTGCTCACGATTAGCTGCACCAATTAGATCATAAGTATATTTCAAAAGCTGGCCGCTAGTTTCCGTACCCTCATAATAAGCGGTATCCACAACTACATAAGCATCTTGTTCCTTGCCATTTTTATCCTTCAGCTTCTTATCTTTAGCTTGCAGCTTAACGAATTGGCTACCAGAGATCGCAACCGCATGAAGACCTGTTGCTGTTAAATGGTTAGCTTTACCGGTTGACACTTCCGGATCCATATTCAAAGCGAAATAGTTATCATTTGAGTCAACAGAACGCATCAAAGTATTCAAGTCTGCCGCATTCAACACGATCGGTGTACTTATTACATCTTCCGTGACAGCCAATGCACTTGATAATTCATTGATCTTACCTTTATTCAGTTTTCCGTTGTTATCAAAATAAACAATGGAATCTGGCTTAAAATAAGAATACATTTTGTTATTAGAGTCAAATGCCCATTCAGAAACCGTACCACTACCTAGAGTAACATCTCCAGAAAGACCATTTGCAGCGGTTTTAGCCATAGTTGGATCAACCGCTAATGTCATACCTGTTACCTTGTTTACAAAAGTGTAAACAACAGCTCCAGAAGTAGTTTTTGTTGAAACCTTCCAAGTACCGGCAACCACATCACTCAATGAATTCGTATTGAGAGAGCCGTACACAAGTTTGCCATAATCAGCAGAAGTCTTATCTGTCTCAGCGGACAAATAACTACTTCCGCTCTTCAGCAAATAAGATTTGCCATTCTCCATCGCAGCATTGACAGAGAACGCGGATGCCAGCATTACACCGGCAAGAAGCGTAGAAATCTTTTTGTTCATAATTCTAAAATTAATATTAATACTAGTGTTTATTAAGATAATCAGCTCATTACGTCATCGTATCGTAGGCTTTTCCGTTGTAAAACGACTAGTCTAAACGAAGGTTTTAATCTTGCGTTTTATAAGGGGTAAATAGAAAGGTTTGTTGAAGGAATCGCTTGTTTCGTAAAGGATAACCTATCCTATTGATAAGAAAGAGAATAAGCTGTAAAAAAATAGCCCGGAAGGGTTGCAAGTATCGAAGAAACGCGTACCTTTGCAAATGACTAAAAGAATCGTTCGTTTAAACTAGTCGTTTCCATACTCCAGATATCATTTCAATCTATTATTCATCAACTTTTATAGTATAGCATTAATAATGTACAGGCGTACATTAATATTATATTAAACAAGTCATCCGGAATTTACGGATTGTCATTGTGACACTTTGTAAATTAAAGTCCTTGAGAATCGAATTTTCCGGGAGATTATACATATAGTTCCGTAAAACGAGAAAAAATATTCGCAAGTAGTTATTCCATAACAAGATAACGGAATATGCCCTTTCATTCTGGCGAAAATTATTCATCCTAATTCATATTCTTAAGGCTAAAATCTGT